>BNVA01000055.1 GCA_025997755.1 Spirochaetia bacterium
TTTGCTCCTCAATAAATCTTTCTGTCCCATCGCTATTCTGCCAGCCATCTTTGCCTCCCATCTAATCTTACCAGAGGGGGACATTTCTATTGATTTATTAAGGGGACATTATCACTGATTTTTAACAATGACTTGTTGCTGCGGCAGCAATTCTAAATTTGAACTTTCAAGTGTAATTTTATTGTGAAAGTAGTCTAAAAGCATGTTTTTAATAGGGATAATTTTCTGAGCACAGAAGAACATAGCAAGGAATTTTGCATTTTATATGGTGTAAACCAAAATTTGTGAGATTTTCACCCTTTAGATAAGCAAAAGAAATCGGTAGTTTTACAATTGTTTTTCAAATTTAGAATTGCTGTTGCTGCGGCTCTTTTTCTTTAGAGTCAGCCTCGTCCCATGGAATTGGCATACACGCGGCAGCCAAAAACACGCATAGTAAAGTTATGGGGAAATAACGGCAATAGCGGGAAATCATACTCAAAAATATACCAATTTTAGCCGCTGGCGGAAAAGCTAAAATGATTACGCACACGGTTACGCGGGTGGAGTTTATTCTTCGTCATTATTTGACTGGAACAATATTTTTATATAGTCGCGCCGACCGTATATAATTCTATCAATAAACACAGTTTTATTTTCACAACGATAAAATGCTAAATAGGTACCACAAGCCAAAAAGCGGTAATCTGTTTCAATATCAAATTTTGACGATAAACGAGTTCCTACGTTGGGCATTTGTTTTAGATTCTTTATACTGTTCAATATTTTTGCTACGGTATTATTTGCCGCCTGTGGACTGCTTAAATCTTCCGAAATGTATGTCTTGATTTCTTGAAGATCTTTTTGCGCTTCCGGCGAAATTTGTAGTTTGTACTCAGTCACTGCTTATGCCCAAAGAATTTTCCACTTCTTCGACGGATAACCAGCCTTTTTCTTTACCGGATTTTTCACCCTTGGCGAGTTCCGACATAAGACTGATAATCGCGTTGTTCTTTTCGAAGTCTTCTATCGCTAGAATGACATAACGTCCCCGTCCGTTTTTTGTCAAAAAAACTGGCGCCCCAACAGCTATATCATGTAATACTTCCGTGTAGTTGCGTAAATCCGATACCGGCTTAATATTTGGCATTTAGAAATCTCCTTGCTGTAGTTATTGTAGCCTAATTTATCGTTAAATTCAACAGCAAGATTAATTTAAAAACAGAAAAAATTTACATACAAAAACTCATGTGTTCCTGCGACTCTGCGTGATTTTCCTTTGTGCAACTTTATGTCCGCCGTGGTAAATTCTTTGCGGCGCGGCTTGCTGCTATTAAGGCAAGTCGTCGTCAAGGTGATCATCATAAGCAAACGTATCCAAGGAGATCCCCGTTACAGTACTATAAACAGCCGCATAAATAGATTTACCTTGATTTGCAATATTGGTTCTTATTGAGCCGTTGTTATAAGTCATAATTCCGTATTCTTTTATCCAAATACCGCCGCCGTTTGCGCTTGTGGAATTACCATAGATATTACCGCCCTCCATAGTAAAATCACCGTATATCCAAATACCGCCGCCGTTACCGTTTGTTAAATTTCCGCTGATTGTGCCGCGTTTAAAGATAACGGTTCCGTTTGGATTTAAACCAGAAACATTATCACCGATACAAACACCACCGCCGTTGCCAGCTATATTATTAGAAATATCCGCACCGTCTATCGTAAGTGTTCCGGCTAATACATGGATTCCGCCGCCGGTGTCGCTTGTGTTTTCAGTAATTTTTGTTCCGTTTAAAAGCGTTATATTTGAATCTTCTGAGAGTAATATGCCGCCGCCTGAGGCGTTAATACTGCCGCCGGTTAGCGTTATATCTTCAAAATTAAGATAATGTCCGCCGCCAATTAGTAAAACGCGCTTGCTGGGTTCTCCATGCAGGGCGGCGTTATTCATGCCGCTTATCGTAATTGTACCGCCCGGTGGTGTGCCGTAAAGAACATAAGGGGTGGTGCTGCTCTCTGTCCCCGCAAGATAGAACGCGCTATTAACATCACTTGATCCGCTATTGGCAGATGTTAGCGTTCCTATAACGACAACTCTGTTCACCTCTCCGCTCGAAGCCTGCGCCGCGTCAAGCGCCGTTTTCAAATTGTAAAAAGGAGCGGCTGCCGTCTCGCCGGTTCCCGTGCCGCCATTCTTGACATAGTATGCGTCAGGTTTGTAAAGGATAAGTCCATGGGTTTTTGATGTGCCGTTTGCCGTTAAAGGATAAGTCCATGGGTTTTTGATGTGCCGTTTGCCGTTACGGTAATAAGTATTGTCTTTGAAACACCGGCCGTAAGCGTACCGCAAGTAATAGTTGAAGTTGTACCGCTTCCGCCTACAGTTGCCGCGCCGGTTCCAGCGCCTGAATATTTTACTGTACCGCCGGATGTAAACCCCGCCGTAATGTCAAAAGTACCTGCGGGATAACCGATTTCCGCGTACGTCGGCTGCATCGTGTAGTCTATTGCAACAGAGCTGCCGCCCACGGTAAGGCTTAAAAGCAAATTCCCTGCTGCGGCAGCCTCCCGCCTAACGTTGATGTAGTAAGTTGTATGCGCACCATCGGTCGATGTAAGCTTTATAAGCAATATTTTGCTTTGATTAGGCGCTACTGTAAGGGTTGTGGCAGAGCCGCCAAAGTCGGGCATCCACGTATTGCCGCTGTTGGTTGAGGACTCTACATCGCGAGTGTTATCGCTTACCGTCCATGAAAACGTTACCGGGTCTGGAGCGGCGGCAGTAATGTCCGTATAGATAACAAGTGGAATTGCCCCTTTTCTGTCTATGCTGCCTATGGTACTGCCGTTCGCTTTCAATAAATTTAACCTTGCTGTACCCGGCGTACCGCTAGTTACCGCAACAATATACGTTGTTGATTTATACCCATTAGAAACCTCCACCACAAAAAAGTTTCCCGGCTGCGGGTTATTGATTGTTGTGCTAGGCTCACCATCCACAAAAATGGACACGGTATCTTCCGTGTTTTCGGGAACAGCGTCTATTTCCAGAGTTCCGTAAGACCCGCCGTTCAGGTTTACATTATACAAAAATGTTTCCGTATCAAATGTCTCGTTCGGCAAGATAGGGGAGCCGTCGGCGGTTAACTCTATGGACGAAAGCCTTGGCTCCCACGATGGCGGCTCTTTTTCTTTAGGGTCAGCCTCGTCCCATGGAATTGGCATACACGCGGCAGCCAAAAACACGCATAGTAAAGTTATGAGAACGCTGTAACGGCAATAACGGGAAATCATACTCAAAAATATACCAATTTTAGCCGCTGGCGGCAAGTTCAAATTATAAGCATGGCATCGCCGTAGCTAAAGAATTTATAGCCTGCGTTGATGGCTTGCGCATAACACTCTAAAATCAGCTTTCTGCCTTCTTTTTCGCCCTCGAATACTCCCGCAAACGAAGAAACCAGCATCAACAGCGTAGATTCCGGTGTATGAAAATTGGTAAACAATGCGTCCGCCGCCTTGAATTTATAATCGCCATGTATAAAAATCGATGTCCAATTCACGCCGCGCCGCAGTGTGTTATCGGGAAGCCATGCGGATTCAAGGCAACGCGCCGTGGTTGTACCGCAGACTACGATTTTACGCCCTTCTTGTTTTGCACTTTCGATCTTTTTTGCCTCGTCATCTTTAATAAAAAATTCTTCTTCGTGCATAAGATGATCTTCCACATTTTCCGTTCTAACCGGAAAAAAAGTACCCGCCCCTACGTGCAGGGTGATAAACGCCGTGTCCCGGACACACTCCTTTGCGCGGAACAAAAGCTCGTCTGTCCAATGCAAACCGGCGGTAGGAGCGGCGGCAGAGCCTGTTTCTTTTGCGTATACTGTTTGATAGCGTTCGGCATCCTCCATTTCGTCCGCCCGCTTGATATATGGAGGCAGGGGAATATGTCCCCATTTATCAAGCCATTCGTCGTCGATGGGTTTATCAAATTGTAATGTACGGAAAGTTCCTTTGTTTGATACGGTGTCCGCTGTTTCCGCCTGCCGGTTTCCTTCAAAGCGGAAGCGGCTGCCCTGTGCAAAACGCCGCGCTTTTTTCATCATAACCTGCCACCTAATGCCGGAAGCGGCGGATGCGTTATGTGCCATTTTGCCTTCATCTTTTAATAAGAGAAATTCTGTTTTTGCGCCTGTCCTGCAATCCTCCGCATAGAGGCGCGCTTTGCGTACACGCGAATTGTTAAAAACAATAAGTGAGTTTTTTTCGATAAAAGAAAATATATCATTCATAAGACAATGCTCAATTTTTTTTGAAAGGCGATCCACAACCATCAATCTGTCGTTTCCGCGTTCGCCGGATGGATGCTGGGCTATGAGCTTAGCCGGAAGATCAAAATAAAAATCTTTCGTTTTCATTTCTTTCTTTTTTTATTTCTTTTATGCCCAGATGTTGATACGCAAGCGATGTTACCATTCTTCCGCGGGGCGTTCTCTGCAAAAGTCCTGCCTGTATCAGGTAAGGCTCATAAAAATCTTCAAGGGTGTCAACGGCTTCTCCAACGGAAATTGCAAGCGTTTCGGCACCGACCGGTCCCCCGCCGTAGCGTTCGATAATCATAACAAGAATCTCACGGTCAAGGCGTTCAAGACCCAGTTTGTCTATTTCAAGTTTTTCAAGACCTTCTTTTACAACATCTATAGTGATCGACGGAAGTTTACGTACCTGCGCATAGTCCCTCATACGGCGCAGCAGACGGTTTGTAACGCGCGGCGTATAACGCGAACACCGGGCAAGAAGGGCGGCTGCATCATCATCAATATTAAAATTGATGATCCTTGATGAGCGGTGAATTATAGCTTCAATATCCGCGCTTTCGTATAACGAAAAACGGCAGCTAATACCAAATCGGCTTACAAGCGGGCTTGCAACCATACCGGCTTTTGTCGTGGCACCAACCAGTGTCCATGGCTTTACCGGCAGACGCATGGTTCTGGCTCCGGGTCCCTGTCCTATGATCCAGTCAAGCTCGTAGTCTTCCATGGCGATATACAGCATCTCCTCGATAACGGGTTTTAACCGGTGTATCTCGTCGATAAACAACACGGAATGTTCTTTTAGGCTGGTTAAAATACCCACAAGGTCTTTTGGTTTTTCCAGAACAGGCGCGGAGGTATCTACAAAATCAACACCCATTTCGTTTGCTATGATACGCGCCAATGTTGTTTTTCCAAGACCGGGAGGGCCTGTCAAAAAAACATGATCAAGACTTTCTAAACGTTCTTTTGCCGCCGCAATAAAAACAGAAAGATTCTCTTTCATTGCAGTCTGTCCTAAAAATTCATTAAGCCGTTTTGGCCTAAGCGCGGCGTCATTGTCGTCTTCCGGCATAGCGGCTTCGGGGTGAAGTATAGTTTCCGTTTGTGTTTTTATCTTGCTCATTTTGCCGGGAATTACGAGGCGGTTGCCTGCAGCAATTCTTCGCGCGCGGATAATTTTAAAGCATCAAAAAGTTCACCCGCATTGCCCTGCATGATAAGATCGAGTTTGTACAGCGTTAAGTTTATGCGGCGGCAAAAGAACGTTTAGAAAGTCTTGATCATGTTTTTTTGACAGGCCCTCCCGGTCTTGGAAAAACAACATTGGCGCGTATCATAGCAAACGAAATGGGTGTTGATTTTGTAGATACCTCCGCGCCTGTTCTGGAAAAACCAAAAGACCTTGTGGGTATTTTAACCAGCCTAAAAGAACATTCCGTGTTGTTTATCGACGAGATACACCGGTTAAAACCCGTTATCGAGGAGATGCTGTATATCGCCATGGAAGACTACGAGCTTGACTGGATCATAGGACAGGGACCCGGAGCCAGAACCATGCGTCTGCCGGTAAAGCCATGGACACTGGTTGGTGCCACGACAAAAGCCGGTATGGTTGCAAGCCCGCTTGTAAGCCGATTTGGTATTAGCTGCCGTTTTTCGTTATACGAAAGCGCGGATATTGAAGCTATAATTCACCGCTCATCAAGGATCATCAATTTTAATATTGATGATGATGCAGCCGCCCTTCTTGCCCGGTGTTCGCGTTATACGCCGCGCGTTACAAACCGTCTGCTGCGCCGTATGAGGGACTATGCGCAGGTACGTAAACTTCCGTCGATCACTATAGATGTTGTAAAAGAAGGTCTTGAAAAACTTGAAATAGACAAACTGGGTCTTGAACGCCTTGACCGTGAGATTCTTGTTATGATTATCGAACGCTACGGCGGGGGACCGGTCGGTGCCGAAACGCTTGCAATTTCCGTTGGAGAAGCCGTTGACACCCTTGAAGATTTTTATGAGCCTTACCTGATACAGGCAGGACTTTTGCAGAGAACGCCCCGCGGAAGAATGGTAACATCGCTTGCGTATCAACATCTGGGCATAAAAGAAATAAAAAAAGAAAGAAATGAAAACGAAAGATTTTTATTTTGATCTTCCGGCTAAGCTCATAGCCCAGCATCCATCCGGCGAACGCGGAAACGACAGATTGATGGTTGTGGATCGCCTTTCAAAAAAAATTGAGCATTGTCTTATGAATGATATATTTTCTTTTATCGAAAAAAACTCACTTATTGTTTTTAACAATTCGCGTGTACGCAAAGCGCGCCTCTATGCGGAGGATTGCAGGACAGGCGCAAAAACAGAATTTCTCTTATTAAAAGATGAAGGCAAAATGGCACATAACGCATCCGCCGCTTCCGGCATTAGGTGGCAGGTTATGATGAAAAAAGCGCGGCGTTTTGCACAGGGCAGCCGCTTCCGCTTTGAAGGAAACCGGCAGGCGGAAACAGCGGACACCGTATCAAACAAAGGAACTTTCCGTACATTACAATTTGATAAACCCATCGACGACGAATGGCTTGATAAATGGGGACATATTCCCCTGCCTCCATATATCAAGCGGGCGGACGAAATGGAGGATGCCGAACGCTATCAAACAGTATACGCAAAAGAAACAGGCTCTGCCGCCGCTCCTACCGCCGGTTTGCATTGGACAGACGAGCTTTTGTTCCGCGCAAAGGAGTGTGTCCGGGACACGGCGTTTATCACCCTGCACGTAGGGGCGGGTACTTTTTTTCCGGTTAGAACGGAAAATGTGGAAGATCATCTTATGCACGAAGAAGAATTTTTTATTAAAGATGACGAGGCAAAAAAGATCGAAAGTGCAAAACAAGAAGGGCGTAAAATCGTAGTCTGCGGTACAACCACGGCGCGTTGCCTTGAATCCGCATGGCTTCCCGATAACACACTGCGGCGCGGCGTGAATTGGACATCGATTTTTATACATGGCGATTATAAATTCAAGGCGGCGGACGCATTGTTTACCAATTTTCATACACCGGAATCTACGCTGTTGATGCTGGTTTCTTCGTTTGCGGGAGTATTCGAGGGCGAAAAAGAAGGCAGAAAGCTGATTTTAGAGTGTTATGCGCAAGCCATCAACGCAGGCTATAAATTCTTTAGCTACGGCGATGCCATGCTTATAATTTGAACTTGCCGCCAGCGGCTAAAATTGGTATATTTTTGAGTATGATTTCCCGTTATTGCCGTTACAGCGTTCTCATAACTTTACTATGCGTGTTTTTGGCTGCCGCGTGTATGCCAATTCCATGGGACGAGGCTGACCCTAAAGAAAAAGAGCCGCCATCGTGGGAGCCAAGGCTTTCGTCCATAGAGTTAACCGCCGACGGCTCCCCTATCTTGCCGAACGAGACATTTGATACGGAAACATTTTTGTATAATGTAAACCTGAACGGCGGGTCTTACGGAACTCTGGAAATAGACGCTGTTCCCGAAAACACGGAAGATACCGTGTCCATTTTTGTGGATGGTGAGCCTAGCACAACAATCAATAACCCGCAGCCGGGAAACTTTTTTGTGGTGGAGGTTTCTAATGGGTATAAATCAACAACGTATATTGTTGCGGTAACTAGCGGTACGCCGGGTACAGCAAGGTTAAATTTATTGAAAGCGAACGGCAGTACCATAGGCAGCATAGACAGAAAAGGGGCAATTCCACTTGTTATCTATACGGACATTACTGCCGCCGCTCCAGACCCGGTAACGTTTTCATGGACGGTAAGCGATAACACTCGCGATGTAGAGTCCTCAACCAACAGCGGCAATACGTGGATGCCCGACTTTGGCGGCTCTGCCACAACCCTTACAGTAGCGCCTAATCAAAGCAAAATATTGCTTATAAAGCTTACATCGACCGATGGTGCGCATACAACTTACTACATCAACGTTAGGCGGGAGGCTGCCGCAGCAGGGAATTTGCTTTTAAGCCTTACCGTGGGCGGCAGCTCTGTTGCAATAGACTACACGATGCAGCCGACGTACGCGGAAATCGGTTATCCCGCAGGTACTTTTGACATTACGGCGGGGTTTACATCCGGCGGTACAGTAAAATATTCAGGCGCTGGAACCGGCGCGGCAACTGTAGGCGGAAGCGGTACAACTTCAACTATTACTTGCGGTACGCTTACGGCCGGTGTTTCAAAGACAATACTTATTACCGTAACGGCAAACGGCACATCAAAAACCCATGGACTTATCCTTTAACGGCAAACGGCACATCAAAAACCCATGGACTTATCCTTTACAAACCTGACGCATACTATGTCAAGAATGGCGGCACGGGAACCGGCGAGACGGCAGCCGCTCCTTTTTACAATTTGAAAACGGCGCTTGACGCGGCGCAGGCTTCGAGCGGAGAGGTGAACAGAGTTGTCGTTATAGGAACGCTAACATCTGCCAATAGCGGATCAAGTGATGTTAATAGCGCGTTCTATCTTGCGGGGACAGAGAGCAGCACCACCCCTTATGTTCTTTACGGCACACCACCGGGCGGTACAATTACGATAAGCGGCATGAATAACGCCGCCCTGCATGGAGAACCCAGCAAGCGCGTTTTACTAATTGGCGGCGGACATTATCTTAATTTTGAAGATATAACGCTAACCGGCGGCAGTATTAACGCCTCAGGCGGCGGCATATTACTCTCAGAAGATTCAAATATAACGCTTTTAAACGGAACAAAAATTACTGAAAACACAAGCGACACCGGCGGCGGAATCCATGTATTAGCCGGAACACTTACGATAGACGGTGCGGATATTTCTAATAATATAGCTGGCAACGGCGGTGGTGTTTGTATCGGTGATAATGTTTCTGGTTTAAATCCAAACGGAACCGTTATCTTTAAACGCGGCACAATCAGCGGAAATTTAACAAACGGTAACGGCGGCGGTATTTGGATATACGGTGATTTTACTATGGAGGGCGGTAATATCTATGGTAATTCCACAAGCGCAAACGGCGGCGGTATTTGGATAAAAGAATACGGAATTATGACTTATAACAACGGCTCAATAAGAACCAATATTGCAAATCAAGGTAAATCTATTTATGCGGCTGTTTATAGTACTGTAACGGGGATCTCCTTGGATACGTTTGCTTATGATGATCACCTTGACGACGACTTGCCTTAATAGCAGCAAGCCGCGCCGCAAAGAATTTACCACGGCGGACATAAAGTTGCACAAAGGAAAATCACGCAGAGTCGCAGGAACACATGAGTTTTTGTATGTAAATTTTTTCTGTTTTTAAATTAATCTTGCTGTTGAATTTAACGATAAATTAGGCTACAATAACTACAGCAAGGAGATTTCTAAATGCCAAATATTAAGCCGGTATCGGATTTACGCAACTACACGGAAGTATTACATGATATAGCTGTTGGGGCGCCAGTTTTTTTGACAAAAAACGGACGGGGACGTTATGTCATTCTAGCGATAGAAGACTTCGAAAAGAACAACGCGATTATCAGTCTTATGTCGGAACTCGCCAAGGGTGAAAAATCCGGTAAAGAAAAAGGCTGGTTATCCGTCGAAGAAGTGGAAAATTCTTTGGGCATAAGCAGTGACTGAGTACAAACTACAAATTTCGCCGGAAGCGCAAAAAGATCTTCAAGAAATCAAGACATACATTTCGGAAGATTTAAGCAGTCCACAGGCGGCAAATAATACCGTAGCAAAAATATTGAACAGTATAAAGAATCTAAAACAAATGCCCAACGTAGGAACTCGTTTATCGTCAAAATTTGATATTGAAACAGATTACCGCTTTTTGGCTTGTGGTACCTATTTAGCATTTTATCGTTGTGAAAATAAAACTGTGTTTATTGATAGAATTATATACGGTCGGCGCGACTATATAAAAATATTGTTCCAGTCAAATAATGACGAAGAATAAACTCCACCCGCGTAACCGTGTGCGTAATCATTTTAGCTTTTCCGCCAGCGGCTAAAATTGGTATATTTTTGAGTATGATTTCCCGCTATTGCCGTTATTTCCCCATAACTTTACTATGCGTGTTTTTGGCTGCCGCGTGTATGCCAATTCCATGGGACGAGGCTGACTCTAAAGAAAAAGAGCCGCAGCAACAGCAATTCTAAATTTGAAAAACAATTGTAAAACTACCGATTTCTTTTGCTTATCTAAAGGGTGAAAATCTCACAAATTTTGGTTTACACCATATAAAATGCAAAATTCCTTGCTATGTTCTTCTGTGCTCAGAAAATTATCCCTATTAAAAACATGCTTTTAGACTACTTTCACAATAAAATTACACTTGAAAGTTCAAATTTAGAATTGCTGCCGCAGCAACAAGTCATTGTTAAAAATCAGTGATAATGTCCCCTTAATAAATCAATAGAAATGTCCCCCTCTGGTAAGATTAGATGGGAGGCAAAGATGGCTGGCAGAATAGCGATGGGACAGAAAGATTTATTGAGGAGCAAA
>BNVA01000056.1 GCA_025997755.1 Spirochaetia bacterium
ATTGAAAGCAGTCAACGTAGAATTTTCTATAATTCAATTTTATTTGACGTTCTTGAATCTAACCCCAATATGCTTCAGGTTTATACAGTTTGGAAGCCAGGTACGATCGATAACAGTAACTCAATTTTTAGAACAAGCTATACAAAAAGTGCAGGGAGAATATTGGAATCTCAATACGGCGCCTACCAAGAAATTCTTGATAACTTGTCGAATATTCCAACATTGCGAAATCCTAAGCACGAAATAATAGACGGAAAGGACACTCTTATATCCCGTGTTGAATATCCGATTATAGTTGAGTCGACAAACGAAATTGTAGGCGTTGTAGGCGTTACAATAAATCTTACGGCTTCGCAGACCGCCATCGTAACTGAAAAACCCTACGGCACAGGTTACGCGGCGTTATACGCAAAAGACGGTACTATTGTCGCGCACGGCACGCATCCCGATTGGATAGGAAAACCGTTTGCCGAAGCATCATTGAGCATAATCGGCGCAGAAAGCGTTCAGGCTGTGGAAAATTCGCTTATTACCGGAAATGCAGTAACCATTGTAAACGGCGGGCGGATACTGCAGAGCTACCCATTTGACGTTGGGGACTGCAAAGAAAATTGGACAATAATGGCGGTAGTTGATGAGCATGTTGTACTTGCCGCAGTTGATCGTTTAACAAGAATGACAATTCTTATAGCGTTGGCAGGTTTTATGATTTCATCCGTTATAATATTCTTTGTTTCTAACAGCATTGCAAAACCGATAGTGAATGTATCTCTTACATTAAAAGATATATCGGAAGGCGAAGGCGACCTTACAAAAAATATACCGGTAACGACCAACGATGAAGTAGGAGACCTTGCAAAGTTTTTTAACAACACGTTAATAAAAATAAAAGAGCTTGTTATTACGATAAAAAAACAAGCCTCGATTTTGTCGGGTATAGGCGGCGATCTTTCCGTCAATATGGTAGAAACGGCATCAGCCATTAACGAAATTACGGCTACCATACAAAGTATAAAAGGACAAACTATAAATCAAAGTGCGTCGGTAACGGAAACAAACGCAACCATGGAACAGATAACGGACAACTTAAAAGGATTAACCGAACTTATAGAACAACAAACTGTAAGTGTGTCGCAGTCATCATCGGCGGTAGAAGAGATGCTTGCCAATATTCAATCGGTAACGCAGACACTTTTAAAAAATGAAGACAATGTACGTAATTTGGCGGATGCTTCTGAAATCGGGCGAAACGGCATTAATGATGTTGCAAACGATATAAAAACTATAGAAAAAGACTCCGAGGGACTTTTGGCGATCAATATGGTTATGCAGCAAATAGCAAGCCAGACAAATCTATTGTCGATGAATGCCGCGATAGAAGCGGCGCACGCCGGAGAGGCGGGCATGGGTTTTGCTGTTGTCGCCGATGAGATACGAAAACTTGCGGAATCATCATCGAAGCAGTCAAAGACAATTTCAACCGAACTGAAAAAAATAAAAGATAGTATTGACAAAATTACACGATCTACAGATTCTGTGTTAAACAAATTTGCGGCAATAGACAGCGGTGTAAGGACAGTTTCCGATCAGGAACAGAATATACGCAACGCAATGGAAGAACAGAGTGAAGGTTCCAAGCTGATACTGGAGGCTATAACTAAATTAAACGAGATTACCGGAAATGTAAAAAGCAGATCGCAGGAAATGCTCCAAGGCAGCAGTGAAGTTGTAAAGGAAAGTCAAAAACTAAGCTCCGTTACACAAGAACTTTCTAACGGAATGAATGAGATGGCATCCGGTGCGGATCAGATCAATACGGCCGTTGAACATGTTAATCGAATATCAAGTGACAACAAAAAAAATATTGATATGCTTGTGGAGGAAGTTTCACGCTTCAAAGTAGAATGATGACACAATCACAGGAAGATTATCTTGAAATGGTAAGTTTTCTTTCGGATGAAGGCGAGGTGCGTGTAACTGACATAGCCAGCCGGCTTGGATTTTCCAAGCCTTCGGTATTGTTTGCCTTAAAGTCTCTTGAAGAAAAAGAGCTTGTTGAACACAAGCGCTACAGCACCGTATCGCTTACAGTAAAAGGCAGGCAGCTTGCCGCCGAAATACGTGAAAAACACGATCTAATAACATCTTTTTTGCGGGAAAACCTTGGAGTCTGTGCCGAGAATGCCGAAAGAGATGCCTGCAAAATGGAACACGTTCTTTCCGAAGAAACGCTTGGAAAGATGCGTGAAAAACTTTTAATAAAGTGATGCGTTATGCGCTACGGTGATGACGCTCCTATAGCAGCCCGTGCAACGCCGCTTGCAGAAAGCGCACTCTCTCTTGTACGTGTGTCAGGTAAAAAATCAATAGAGCTTGTATCAAGAATTTTTTCAAGACCAAAGAAATTATTAGCCGCCGGGGGAAATACGATCCTCCACGGTTGGATTGTCGAAAAAGATACGCCTGATAAAAAAATTGACGAGGTTCTTGTATGCGTTTACCGCGAGCCTGAAAGTTATACCGGCGAGGATGGTTTGGATATTTGCTGCCACGGCGGAATAGCTGTCTCGCGTGATGTACTTGCGGCGCTTTTTTCTGTTGGATTTAGGGAGGCGCTTAGGGGGGAATTCACTTTCCGCGCCTTTATCAACGGCAAACTCGATCTTACCCGCGCCGAATCGGTAATGGAAATTGTAAGCGCAAAAAGCGGTGAAGCAAGAGGGCGGGCAGTTAAGAGGCTCTCAGGCGTCTTGGAAAACGAAATAAAAAACATAAACAAATTGATTTTAGGAGTACTTGCAGAGACAGAGCTGCTTCTGGATTATTCGGAAATTGACGGCATAGGAGATGAAAACTCAAGACTTCCCGGCGGGGATGATCTTGCACAGGCTAAAAAAAGACTTTCCGCGTTACGCGAAACTTACCGTGCCGAAAAACTTTACCGTGACGGAGCATTGGTGGTTTTTGCAGGCTGCCCCAATGCCGGTAAATCCAGCCTATTTAATCTTTTGCTAAAAGAAGAACGATCCATTGTTACCGAAGTTCCCGGAACAACACGCGATTATATTGAGGCATGGATAACAATAAAAGACATACCAATCTGCCTTGCCGACACCGCAGGACTTTGTGATTCCAATGATACCGTAGAAAAGATTGGCGTTATGCGCAGTAAAAACCTGTTGGAAACCGCCGACCTTGTGTTATACGTCATAGACGGCGAGGCAGGCTTGTGCGGGCAGGACTCTAATTTTTTTATCAACAACAAAAGTCCCGGTCAGCCGTTTATCGTAATTTGGAACAAATGTGATATAGCAGGCTGCACAATAAAAGATTCAGCTATGTTAGGGTTAGACAGCGTAATTTCCGTAAGCGCAAAGACCGGGGAAGGTATAATTGAATTGATGGATAACATAGCAGATTGTCTTACAAAAAACTTAACCGTAACGGAAACCGCCGCCGCGCTTGGAAGCGAAAGACAGAAACAACTTGTCGATAATGCATTGAAAAGCCTTGAGTCCGTTTACGCCATGGAAAACGAAAATCAGCCTTTGGATTTGATAGCGCCTGTCCTTAGGGAAGCCGTCAATTCGTTAGGCGAAATAACCGGCGAGGTTTCCACACAAAATATACTTGAAACAATGTTCAGCAAATTCTGTGTTGGGAAATAAAAAGGCAGTGCGTCTGGACGTTTAGCCGCACTGCCTTGAAAACTGAAGGACTTCCACTCCCGTTATATTTTTTATCGGTGTTTGAAAAAAAACCTTTAGGGAAAAATGCTTATTTTTCGGTGCCAACCTGATAGGCAACGATCGGACGGGATTTATCCCCGCGGGCTTCATCCAGAGCGTGTTCGGTTTCCTCTATTAGGCGTTCCGCGTCAATATCCCTATTGCTCCGCCATGAAAGCCCGATTAAAAGACCGGTGTCCGCATCCGGGTCTGCGTCCAGACTTGACAGGACTTCGAGATGAAATTCTTTTGCTAAATTATAGCCTTGATCCATATCCATACCCGGTATGATTATCTGTATTCCTTCATCGTCGTTTTCAAAAATTCTTGTACCGCGCTTAAAGAATTTTGCCGCCTTTTCTATCAAAGGTTGATACTGAAGTTCCGGCGCTGTCCATTCGGCACGTATAAAGATCAAATCCTTGTTTTCTGATTTTGCACTTTCTAATTCTTTTTCCAGTATGCTTGAAAAAGGAGCGTCATTTTTTCCAAAGTTACCGCTTTCTGCGATTTTGACGGCGGCGGCAAGCAGTCCGCCTTTTTTATCAGGTTTTTTCTCAACTTCGTTTTCCAGTGGTGACTCATCGTTTTCCAAAGGCTCGGGAATTGAAGGAATATCGGGCGGCGGCTGTTCATCGTCAATAAGCAGCGACTCATCAAGTCCATCCACTACGGCATCGGCAAGCGGTGTGCTTACGTTTTCGGCGGGAGCGGGCTGTTGTTCATAAGGCGGCGGTTCTGCGGGCTGCGTTAACGGCTCAGTTGATGAATCACCGGAGGTTTCGTCTACGGGTTCGGGCAAAGGCTCGGATTCGCCAAAATCAATATCAAAGTCATTTGTATTTTCGGTAAAAGGCTCGGATTCGCCAAAGTCTATATCAAAGTCATTTGTATTTTCGGCAAAAGACTCGTTCCCACCCTCGCTCTCCGTTTGAGTAGGAGCGGCGGGTTCATCTACGAATTCGGGCGGCGGCTCGTTAGGTACAAAGTCGGTATAATCGTCATCGTCCTGAATTTTAGCCGAATTACCCTCTTTTATAAGGATAATATCGAGAATAAACGTGATAAAAGCTATTACAACCGCAAAAAGTATAGCCAATAACGAAGTCCGCAGTATGTACAATAGGCGGTTATAGTTTATAAACGGGGAAATCGCGCTTATCGAGACGCCATTATAGCCTTCGATTTTCAAATCTGAGTTAAATGGTTCACGGTAAAGGCGGTTTTGATTGTTAAAAACCGGAAATTCACCATCGAAATTGATAATATTTGTTTTTTCAATGGCAAAAACAACTCCCTGCGGACTTTGAACGATCACCGCTTCGAGGGCTTTTGAGTTTTCAAGGTAATTTTTTATCTCGTCCTTGAATTTCTTATCGTAAAAGCCTAGGACACCGGCACGGGAGGCAAAATCGGTAAGTTCTTTAAATTCTTTGTCAGCCGCATACTGTTGTTTTTGTATTCCCGTGAAGATACGGTACGCCGCAAAACCGGCAGCGCCTGAGTAAACAATCAAACAGAAAACAGCTATGACAGATTGGATTTTCTTCCACATCATTGGTACCGTATATGATTATCGGTTTTTTTTAAGATTTTTGTAAGGAAAATCAAGCGGTGGTATCTGAGCAGCGTACGTAGACTTTTTTACTTTCTTTTCCACATAATTAGAGCATAGAAAGGAGTCTTATCTATGTTAGAAGCTATAGGCGGCGTCGGCGCCCATTTAAACACAACCCCGGCAAATACAATCCAACCAGGGCTTTACAGCCGTGAGTACGAACACGATGCCTGCGGTATAGGTTTTGTAGCCGATATAAAGGGCAGGGCATCGCATGACATTGTGGAACGCGCCCTTACCGTGCTGGAGCGCATGACTCACCGAGGGGCGGAGAGCGCCGACAACAAGACCGGCGATGGGTCTGGTGTGTTAATGCAGGTTCCTCATGCTTTCTACAAAAAATTGATTCCTTCGTTAGGCGAGCAGAACAGCTACGGCACGGGGCTTTTATTTTTGCCGAAAGATAATACGGCACAGCTTGCCATATTAAAAAAGATCGATTCCCTTGCGGAAAAGCTTGGGCTTACAGTAACGGCGTTACGCGATGTTCCGTCCGATTCTTCTGTGATAGGGGAGATCGCAAAAAGCGCGGAGCCGGTAGTAAAACAACTTTTTTTAATTAGCAAGGATTTATCAGATTTAAACTTTGCGCTCTATATTTTTAGAAAGAAGCTGGAAAAATTTTTTAGGGATGAGTTGGGGGAGCCTTTTTCCTCAGCGTGTTATATGCCGTCGTTGTCGTCCTCGACAATAGTTTACAAGGGTATGTTGATGCCCTTTCAACTTCGTCAATATTTCCCGGAATTGCAGGATGAGGCTGTTACAAGCGCGGTAGCTCTTGTTCACTCGCGGTTTTCGACAAACACTTTCCCCGCTTGGGATTTGGCGCAGCCTTTCCGTATCATTGCGCATAACGGAGAAATCAATACGATCAAGGGCAATCGTTTTTGGGCGGCTGCCCGCGAAAAATTGTACGCGCACCCGCGTTTTGGCAGCCACTTAAAAGATATACTGCCGGTGATAGAGCCGGATAAGAGCGACTCGGCAAGTTTTGACAATATGCTTGAATTTCTTGTAATGTCTGGACGCCCTCTGCCGCAGGCTCTTATGATGATGATACCGGAGGCGTGGAACAACAAGAATCCGTTAAGTGATGAGGTGACGGCATTCTACGAATACCACGCCTGTATCATGGAGCCTTGGGACGGACCCGCAAGCATTGTATTTTGTGACGGGCGCTATGTTGGCGGCACCCTCGACAGAAACGGTCTGCGTCCCTCGCGTTATACGATCACTAAAAACGGCATGATCGTTATGGGGTCTGAGACCGGCGTTCAGGATTTTAAGCCGGAAGAAATTGAGTATAAAGGACGCCTAAAACCCGGAAAACTACTCTTTGTCGATCTACAAGAGGGACGCATTATTCCCGATGACGAAGTAAAACAACAGGTAAGCAGATCAAAACCTTACATGGACTGGGTTTCAAAAAATGTGCTCACGCTGCCGCAAGAAACCGGCACGGAGCGTACTTTAGCTGATCCGCTTTTTAACGATGACCGACGGCTGCTATTTATGGAAAAAAGCCAGAATTACAGCCGTGAGGACATAGACCGCCTCTTGCTGCCAATGGTGGAGGCGGGTCAGGAGCCCACAAGTTCTATGGGGACAGACACCCCGCTTGCGGTATTCTCGGACAAGCCTCAGCGGGTGTTCGCCTACTTCAAGCAGATATTCGCTCAGGTTACAAACCCGCCCATCGACTCGATCCGCGAGGATTTGGTTATGACTTTGACGGGTTTTGTTGGAAAGCAGCCAAATATGCTGGACGAGACCCCCGCGCACTGCCGCCGTATAAAAGTTAAAAACCCGATTTTGACGCCTGAGGACCTGCGCGAATTGAAAAAAATAGCCAAAGAGGAATTTAAGCTGGTTGTAATAGATTCTGTGTTTCACTCCTCACTAGAACAAGCATTGGACAACTTAGTATCCCAAGCTATCGAAGGGGTAAACGCCGGAGCCTCACTCATAGTGTTGTCCGACAAAAAGAGCCTTGAACCTGAGGCGGGATTATGCGCAATACCCTCATTGACGGCAGTAGGCGCTGTTCACCACGGGCTTATCAAAAACGGCTTGCGGATGAATGTGTCGATCATAATTGAGTCGGCGGAGCCGCGTGAGATAATGCACTATGCCCTGCTTTTCGGTTACGGCGCGGATTTGATTGTGCCCTATGGCGCACTGGCGGCTATTGCCGGTATCTGCCGCAGTTTCGACGGAAAACGGGCTGGCGAGTACAAAGATGCGGAGCATAACTACCTTAAAGGTTTAGCAAAGGCAATGTTAAAGGTTATGTCCAAAATGGGTACAAGCACACTGCGCTCATACCGCGGGGCGCAGATCTTTGAGGCTGTGGGACTTGGGCAGGCTGTTATCGATAAATGCTTTGAAGGTACCGCCAGCCGCATAGGAGGGGCAGGTTTTGCGGAGCTTGAGGCGGAAGCCCTAGCCTCGTACCGCGCTGCCGTGGAAGCCGACGGGCGGCTTGATGCGGAACCCGCCCCTCAGGACTACCTGCTGGAAAGCGCGGGACAGTACCGCTGGCGCAGAAACGGTGAGCGTCATGCTTGGAATCCCGACACAATACACCTATTGCAGTGGTCAACCCGCACAGCCGACTACGCCAAATTTAAACAATTCACAGCCATGTCAAATACCTTAAACCAAAGCCCGCACGTTATTCGCGGCTTGCTGGATTTTGCCCCCCATCCCCCCATCTCCCTAAACGAAGTCGAACCCGCAGAAGAAATCATGAAACGTTTTACTACCGGAGCTATGTCTTTCGGCTCAATCTCGAAGGAAGCTCACGAAACGATAGCCGCCGCGATGAACTCAATACACGGTAGATCGAACTCAGGCGAGGGCGGCGAGGACGCGATCAGATTCGCAGTTTTGCCCGATGGAACATGTACGCGCAGCGCGATTAAGCAGGTGGCGTCGGGACGCTTTGGGGTAACATCGGAATACCTTGCAAACTGCACGGAATTGCAGATAAAGATGGCTCAAGGGGCAAAACCCGGCGAAGGAGGGCAGCTGCCCGGACACAAGGTAGACAAGATGATAGGCAAGACGCGGCACTCAACGCCGGGCGTTACGCTTATAAGCCCGCCGCCACACCACGACATCTACTCCATCGAAGACTTGGCGGAGTTGATCTTTGATTTGAAAAACGCCAACAGGAACGCAAGGATAAGCGTAAAACTGGTCTCGGAAGCCGGAGTAGGAACTGTCGCCGCAGGTGTCGCAAAGGCTCATGCCGACAATATTTTGATTTCAGGCTACGATGGCGGTACGGGAGCAAGCCCGCAGTCAAGCATAAGACACGCCGGGCTGCCATGGGAACTGGGCATTGCCGAAACTCATCAAACGCTGGTACAAAATGGCTTGCGGGGGCGCGTACGTCTGCAAACCGATGGTCAGATCAAGACGGGGCGGGATATTGTAATCGCCGGTATGCTTGGAGCGGAGGAATTCGGCTTTGGAACATCAACTTTGATCGTTTTGGGCTGCGTAATGATGAGAAAATGCCACGAAAACACCTGCCCGATGGGAGTTGCGACGCAAGACCCTGTGCTAAGAGCGCGTTTTTCGGGTAAAAGCGAACATTTAATCACCTTTTTCAAGTTTTTGGCAGAAGAAGTACGCGAAATAATGGCGGAATTGGGCTTTCGCCGCTTTGATGATCTAATCGGACGTTCGGACTTATTAGTCCAGCGCCGCTGTGATAAGCCGAAAGTCCAAAATATCGACTTGTCGAAAGTACTTCACCGCGCCGATCCGCCCAAAAACATAAAGGGTGGACAGGAGCTTCACTGCACCCAAAACCAGATTCATAAGATAGATAACATAGTTGATAGAAAGCTGATTGAGCAATGCAACGCCAGCTTGGAAAACAAAGTCCCCACCAGCTTAAAACTAGAAGTCCATAACACCGATCGCGCGGTCGGGGCGATGCTCTCCTACGAGGTTTCCACCCGCTTCGGCGGCTACGGTCTGCCGGAAAACTTTATTACCGTCGATTGGACAGGTTCCGCCGGACAGAGTTTCGGCGCATTTCTGGCAAAGGGCATAACATTCAGACTTGCAGGTGATACCAACGATTATTTGGGAAAGGGACTTTCGGGCGGACGCATCGCGGTTTTCCCGCCTGCCGGTTCCGTTTTTAAAAGCAACGAAAACATTATCGTGGGCAACACAGTACTTTACGGCGCTACATCGGGCGAACTCTACGTTGCGGGCATAGCGGGCGAGCGTTTCGGAGTCCGAAATTCCGGCGCGTTAGCCGTTGTCGAAGGCGCGGGCGACCACTGCGCCGAATATATGACAGGCGGCAAGCTCGTCGTGCTGGGCGCGGTGGGACGCAACTTCGCAGCAGGAATGTCGGGAGGTATAGCCTATGTGTTGGACAGAACCCCTAGCCCTCATGATTTCCAATACTACCTTAACAGCAGCATGGTGGAACTTAGCCGTCTTGAAAATATTGAAGATGAAACTTTTGTCCGCGACGCAATCCAAAAACACATCTTTTGGACAGGCTCAGCCTACGCCCAAACCATACTCGATAATTGGCAAATTGAACGCCTGAACTTTTGGAAGGTACTGCCTGTAGAATACAAGCGTGCACTGGAAGAAATGAAACTAGCCGACTTGGATCAAAAGCTGTATGAAATCCGCAAGAGGGAGGAGATAGGTGAGAAAAGTTAGGTCTGTGCTGTTTGCCTAAAAATCCCTAAAAGCGTCCGATTCTTCGTACCGTTTTAAAATTGAAACAACATCCTCCGCTTTTGCCGCGCCTATCAAATCGCTGTAAAAATCAGGATTCCTTAGGAGGTTCGCCATGCGCTGCAAAAGGTGTAGGTGTTCTTCCGCCTCAACAGGGGGCGCTAAGATCATCAGTATAAGATAAACGGGTTTACCATCCAGAGCATCGTAATCTATGCCTTTTTTTGACACACCCAAAACACCGAACACCTTGTCTACCGCTATTGTTTTACCATGCGGAATAGCGATGCCTTTTTGAATACCGGTAGACATACGTTCTTCCCTTTCGTTCAAAGCTTTGAGTATTTCTTCCCTTATGTTTAACTTAGAGGTGCGGCAGAAAATGTCTACCATTTCCTCGAAAGCCGCTTCTTTATCCTCGGCTTCCAGTCCGCACTTTATGTACTCAGGCAAAAAAACTTCGCTCAACAACATTTTAAAACCAACTTTATCCGTTAATTTTCTGCCGGCGCAGGCGCTAATTCAGGCGTTTCGGAATTGATTGCGTCCGTATCCTGATTATCCCACCACTCACGGTTTTGTTCGATAGCGTTCTGTCTGCCGGCAGCTTCCACACCTTTACCGCTGGGCGTTCTGTTTGCAAGAGCAAGGCAAAAACTTAAAATTAAAAAAACGGCCCCCAAAACCGACGACGCTTTGCTCAATACATTCCCGGAACGCGAACCGAAAGCGGAAGAACTGCCGCCG
>BNVA01000057.1 GCA_025997755.1 Spirochaetia bacterium
CCCCATGCTTCAATTTTGTAGGTGCCGGTTGCGGGAACCGTAAATGTTTGGACTGCGCCTGTAGGAATAAAAGTATATTTAGCGCCGCCTGCAACGTCCCATTGGGCATAAAGCGTAGTATTGCCGGTTATTGGTGTTGTGTTGTAGAACCTGTTGCCGCCTTCAGGAGCAGCCATCCAGTAGCTAAAGGTGTAATTTGTTGAATCAACCGTTACAGTTCCCGCAATAGTTGGAAGCTCTTGACCCGCCACTCCTGCCAAACCGCTTCGGGCAACGGTAGGGGCGTCAAGACCTGTAAGCGGTGGAATGGGTGCATCGCTTATGCCGTTGGTATCAAACGTAATTCTGTATTGTTTAGGCGACCATTGCTGGTAGATAAATGCGTTGTCTGCAAAATTTCCCAACGGATCGATGACAGCTCCTTGTGAGTCTTTCCAAGGATCATCTGGATGGCGATCGTAATGATCACGCGTAAAAAAAGGTACACGCGGTTCGTTCTGAGTTATAGTTCCGCCCAGCAAATAGGTTTCCGGAATTTGAAAGTCCTCATATTTTAAGATTACACTGTCCGTTATTGCATTATCTTTATTGTTAGTTACATAGATAGGATCGGTATTGGGGTCATTGTCATGATCCCATGCCACACTATCTGTCCCTCCAGGGTCTGCAGCTTCGTAAGTTAATTTTGTGGGAATTGCCAGACGCTTTTCAAAAACACCGGAGCCGTCCGCCTTTTGAAACGTGATTTCTTTGAAAGGACGGGCGGGAGCATCCGCCCACTTTGCCACCGCTATAACATTCGCGGTTATAGCATCGTTAAGGGTTAGTTCATATGCGCCTGCAGAATCCGGGTATGCGGGATAGATTTCCCACCCTATGAATGTGTGATAATCCCACTCGGGCTGTCTACCGACGTATTTGCGCTCTACACCGTTTTCACCAATTGCGGAAGAGCCGGGGAAGTAGGGCAGGGTTGCCGTAGGCTCTACAGGCTCAATCGGGTCTTCTTCGGGCAGGTAGTCTTCAGCGTCCGGATCGCCCCTTGCTAGGCGTTCGCTGTAATCCTTCATATCCGCTAAGAGTTTGTTATACTTTTTTACAGCTTCGTCGTACTCTAATTTTTCAGTCTCGTCGTAAGCGGCTTTTATTGTTGCAGGTGTTACGCCTAAGTGAATATTATATTCTGTGTAAGTATCGTCACGCATATCCGGCGTTTCGCCTTCGGCGTAAAATTCATCTTCCCAGCCGTTTTTGAATGTAACTGTATAATCTGATGGTATGGTGTCTATTCTTCTAAAATCTTTATTTTCTTCCGCATAATTTGGCGCTTCGGCATTGCAGGTTACGAATACCAGTGATAGACCTGTGAACAGGGCTATTCCGGTTATAAAGCACGCTATACGCTGCTTTTTGCTAATTTTCGAGGGCGCTATAACCCCCCCCCCCCCCCCCCGCATTTTTCAATACTCATAAATTACTCCTTTAAAATAAAAAATTATTCAATATAAATATACAACATTACCGGATAAAAGGGAAGGAGAAATTTTTAAACTTTTTATAACCCACGACAAACGTGATAATTCAGAATCAATACCCGTAACTTTAATTTTCTAACTCCTAATTTAACTTATAATTTTACATTTCCAAACAGGCTTTCGATTTTTTTGTAAAAAGAGTCAGGCGGCGGGGCGGTGATTTTTTTTATGCCGAATGAATTTTTATCGGGAAATTCCAGTGTTATCGCGTGTAAAAAAAAAGGAGCGGGCGGTCTTCCGCCGTACTTTTTATCACCGGAAAGCGGGTGTCCGTGAAAGGCGGCGGAGGAACGAATCTGATGGGTTCTGCCGGTTTCAATCTCCGCGGCTATAAGCGTGTTGTTAGCCGAGACTGCAAGCGGCTTTACCCGTGTTACGGCGATCTTTGCCTTGATGTCATCTTTTGTTACAAAAGTTTTTTTTATGCTATAGTCACGTACAAGCTCGTCCTGCCAAGTACATTCGTTTTCAAGGCATCCGTCAAGAATTGCAAGGTAGGTCTTTTTCAAAAGACCGCCGCGCAGCATTTCGCTAAAATTTCTTGCGCCGTCAATATTTGTGGAAAAAGTAACTATGCCGCCGGTATTTTTATCGAGCCTGTGGAGAGGTCCCGGTTTAAATGAAAGTGAGGGCGGTAGTTTACCTTCCAAGCAGGCTAGAACCTGTGTTTCCAAGCTGTTTTTACCATGGCAAACTATGCCGGGCGGTTTGTTAAAAACAATAATTCCGTTACCTTCAAAGAGTACCGGCGGAATATCCGAAATTTTTGTTTTGCCGCTTTTTGCGGTATGTTCCGCACTGCAGCCTTCCGGTTTTTCATGCGTTTCAATACCCTTTATCACGATAACGCTGCCGTCTTTCAAACGGGCGTCCGCACCAATGGCAACTCCGTCCGCAAATACCAGCCTCTTGCGTAAAAGCCGGTGAATTGCCGAAATAGGCAGTTCAGGCAATGCTTTTCTCAACACGCGATCCAGCCTGCGCCCGGTGTCATCGCAGCCCACGGTAAGTTTTATCTCGCCCACAAGTCAATAAAAACGCATTGCCTGTAATTTTTCAAGGCAAGCTAACGCCGGCTGATGCCGAGGCAGCTTGCGACCGCACGTTCCCTGCCGGGGAGACCTCCGTGAATAGGTATATTCAAGGGTGAAGGCTTTCCGTTTTGGCGGAGTATGAGGGCGGAGGAACCGCCGCCGTCTAGGTTTAGTCCGCTTGCCGCTCCCAGCCGTAAAAGTATTTCTCCGGTTTCGCTCATTGTGGCGCCTACGCTCTGTAAGCGGCGTCCGTCTATGACAAGAAAAAAGAGTTTACTGCCGTCTGACGATAGTCCTACGGCGCTGCGGGGATGCCTTAGGTTATTGCGCTGAGGCGGGACTATACCGTCTGAAAGCGCTGTATAAAACCCTCCTACAGCAGTGGTTATACGCTCAATTTCGATCACCGGCATATTGTTTATTTCGCCTTGATTTTTGATAACCGCGCCGCCATCTTCATAAAATAAAATTGCATCGTAACGCGGGTCGGGACGCTGGATCATTTTGCCTTCCGAGATAAAAAGCCCTACAAGCTCCCTTTCTTCACCTTCCTGTGCCGAAACAGGATCAAAGGGCCCGCCGTTTATCGCCGCTATACAGCCGTACCGTTCCGCAAAATGACGGACGGTTACCGAAGGGATAATTCCCTTCCGAATTTGATCGCCGTTTGTTACTATTTTAAGTCCGTTTTCTTTTAAATCAATTAAATCCATGCGTACCGCCCAAAAATCCAGCTTTGGACGCTGAATTTTTACGGATGTCCATACAATTCCATTTTCCACTTCCTGCCAAACCGGTGAAAAGTCATTTATTGCTTGGGATTTTGCTGAAACCGGCTTGAATGTAGAGCAGGAAAGCGCAAAGAAGCAACAAAATACAACAAAAAGCGGGGGTAGCGTAATAACACCGCATCGCGGTTTATGCAGCGAAGGGGGGTGAACCCCCTTCACAAAATAAAAATTAGTACTCACTCTTGCCGCGCCGTGTCTTTTTCATCAACTTGCGGCGTATTGCCTTATTTTTCCGGTTGAGGATGGTGGAGGGTTTTTCATAGTACTCGCGTTTTTTGTACTCGCGTATGATGCCTTCTTTTTCGACCATACGTTTAAAACGCTTGATTGCTTTTTCAAGCGGTTCGCTGTCATCTACGACTATATTTGCCAATGTAATCACCTCCTTTCCTGCCGGTAAAAGTCCGTGCCGAGACAAGCTCGTGATAATAGGTTATACGTTTAACCGGATGAATGTCAATGTAAATTCGGTAACATACAGGGTGTTGCGGCGTTGATCACCCTATTGACATTTTTTTTTAAATAAATAAAACTTTGATTATTCCCCTGTAGCTCAGTCGGCAGAGCAGCTGGCTGTTAACCAGCTTGTCCGTGGTTCGAACCCGCGCGGGGGAGCAAGCCCATCCAAACCGGATGGGTTTTTTTTTGCCTTTAGGCAGGCGTGCCAGTCTTACCAAGAACTAATTTTAAGCATATCGAACGCGGGTTTTACGCTTATGCCGGTTATATTGAGTTTTTTGCACTGTTCTTTGCAGTACTTCGTTATCAATTTATGGGAATAGCTGTGCGCTATATGGGTAAAATAAACCTGCTTTAATTTTGGCGTTTTTTCCCGCTGCGCAAGCCTATGTACAAGCTCCAGCGACTCGTCAAATGAATAGTGGGTTTCATGCTTCTCCATACGCAAAGACCCTATGATAAGCAGGGAAATGTTGTCCAGCATCTCGAACGAGGTGTCCGGCATACGGCTGCAATCTGTTATATAAGCCGCTTCAAACTCATCTTCTTTGAATTTCCAGCCCAGTATGCTCAAATTCCCATGAAATACCGGAATGGGCGTTATTTTGATATTATTCAATGACCAAGGTTTAGTTACCTCATTTAAACCTACTCTGGGTTTTCCTCCCCCTCTTTGGGTTTTCTGCCAAATATATGCAAACCTATCTTCAACTTCTTTTATCGTATGTCCATTTGCAAAAATGGGGAGCGGTTTTTCCCATGTTAAAGGGCGTATATCATCAAGTCCGTGAAGATGATCGGCGTGAGAGTGCGTTAGCAGCAGCGCGTCCAAGTGGTCTATACCGGCACGGACAGCCTGTAACCTGAATTCGGGACCGGTATCGACCACTATCCTTTCACCGTTTTTCCCTTTTATGTATAGGGATGAGCGGAACCGCGCATCGCGTTTGTCTGTGGAAGTGCATACGGGGCAAGAACAGCCTATAACCGGCACGCCGTGGGATGTTCCCGACCCCATAACCACCCATTTCACGTTTATTCACCTACACGGATCGAGTCAAACCATGCGCTATTGTAAAGGTCAAGCGTTTCTCCCAAATCGTCTTTAAGTTCCGTATTTAAGAGGTCTTCAACCTGATAGAGTGGTTTTCTGGTTAATAAATCCCTTGCAGGGATATTAACGGTAGCCGGAAACCCGAAAAAATCACAAAATTCGGCGTAAATTTCCGGTGTATGTATAAAGTCGATAAAAGCGTGGGCAAGCTCATTATTTTTTGAACCTTTGAGTATGCACATACTATCAATATAAGCAGGTCCGCCGCTTTTCGGAATAAAGAAAACCGTATCTTTAATAAGTTGTTCATTTTCGGCAATTTCCTCGTAAACAACTTCCGCATAGCCTTGAACGATCCAGAAATCTCCGTTTGCATAGCCTTTCCCGAATGCCTCCGCATCAAATTTTACAAGATTGGGTTTCCATTTTTGATTGACAAGATTGCGGGCTGCATTAATCTCGGAAGAATTTTTTGAATTAACTGAGTATCCAAGCGACACAAGAGCGTCTCCCATAACCTCCCGCATATCGTCTAACATTGTCATACGGTTTTTAAGATCGCTTCGTTCAAAAATAGACCAGTTTTTTTCATAGTTCGGTACCTTTGCCGTATTTACCGCGACACCGGCGGCTCCCCAATAGTATGGAACCGAGTACTCCATATCAGGATCGTAGGCTGCTTTTTTCAACACAATAGGATCGATGTTTTTCAAATTGCTAAGTTTTGTTTTATCAATCTTTTCCAGCATACCCTGCGCCGACATAATCGAAACATAATCACCGGAAGGAAACACAATATCGTAACCTGATCCTCCTGCTTTAATTTTTGCGTACATATCTTCGTTAGACGCAAATTCATCGTAAACGACCGTTACTCCGTACTCTTTTTCAAATTTTTCAATAACGGAATCCGGCGTATAGTATGTCCAGTTGTAGATATACAAATTTTTTGAATCCGCAAGACTGTGCGAACTTTCTTTTTTTTCACAAGCGGAAACCAACAGGACGGCAATCCCAAAAACAACGGCGCACACAAGTGTCCTTTTTGCGCCGAATTTTACCAAACGTAATTTTATCATTTTATGCTCCTTTTGATAATTAATGATTAATCAGTGATTAAACTAAATTTGAGCTTTAGTATATCAAATATTTGATAATTTCTCTACTATGGCATCATATTCAAGATTATCAATTTGTTCCCGCAGCCATTCCTATTGTATATCTAAATAGTGTTTGATTTTATTTAATAAAAATTCTTTTGATACAGGCTTGACTAGAAAATCTTTAGCGCCTGCCTCAAGTCCGGCTATCTCTATTTCGGTATCTCTGTTTCCGGAAAGAAAGATAACGGGAATCTTTGAAAGCTGCGGCGACTCTTTTAACCGCTTACAAGTTTCAATCCCGTTCATTCCGGGCATTTCATAATCAAGCAGAATCAGATCAGGCTGCGTAGAAGCTGCTATTTGCAGTCCGCGCTCACCGGATTTTGCCAAACTTACTTCATAATCATCCGATAAAAGTATTTCCATTTGTTTAAGGGTGTTTAAATTATCGTCTATAACCAATATAGCTCTTTTAAAATTATATTGTGTTTTTGTTTCGGTTAATGCGTTTATATACGGGTACATTTCCTCCATAACAAATGATGAGTCAAGCGCTGTAATAACTTTGTTTAAAAGCATCTGCGCTGAAAATGGTTTTACGATATAGTCGCAAGCGCCTACTCTTTTTGCATGAGCAATAAGACGTCCTGTAGCATGAGATGTAACAAAGATCGCGGGAATATGTTTTGTTTTTTCATTTTCTTTGATAACAGTTAAAAGTTGAAATCCCGACATTCCGGGCATCTCTATGTCCAGAAGCATAAGATCAACATCGTCCAGCATATTTAAAGCTTCTTCAGGCGAAGTGGTTGTTTTTACGTTGAAATCTTCTTTTAAGGATTCCTCAATAATGGCAAGATTGCTTTTCATATCATCTACCGCCAGAATGGTTTTAAATTCGGTTTGATCATTATTTTGATTGTTTGATCTATAAGCCGCCTCGAAATCTAAAGACAAAATAAAAGATATCTGATCCTGCAATATCAGCATATTGTTTACAAATTCCTCGGTCTTTTTCACGCATATTTGATAGTTGCCGGATTTTGAGGCTGCGGCTAATGTTTCCGCCAATTTTTCCAGATCGTATGCTCCGATCAATGACAAAACATCCTTTGCCGTTTGAACGTGGACAGAATAATCATTCCAGTTTTTTTCGTCTTGAAAATCCCAAATGGATGCCGTAAGGTCTACCATGTCTCTGTTTGCCTTACGCAGAGCAGTTAAATAATTTTTTACGCCGCCGACCTTGGCTATTGCCGCAGCGGCATCTATTTCTTGTACTTTAGCTAATTTAGCTGTTAATAACTCTAAAGCCGCAATATCACCATCGTCACCCATAGTTTTCTTTCTATCATAAATAAGACATAATGTATAGATATTCAGCTTTTGGGGTCGCATGGACTATGGTTTTTAGAATTTACGTTGAAAAAAAAACGGAACATGCCGTAGAGGCGCTTTCCCTTAATTTGGAATTAACCTCTATACTTGGCATAAGGGGCTTAAAAAAAACACGGATTGTACAACGTTACGACATAGAAGGCATTGATAAAGAACTGTTTCAGCGCGCGATTGCGGTGGTTTTAAGCGAACCTCCTGTTGATGATGTTTTCTATGGCGTACCGCGCGGTGATTTTGTTTTTGCCGTTGAATATATTCCCGGTCAGTTTGATCAACGCGCTGCAAGCGCGGCGGAGTGTATTCAGTTAATATCGCAAGGGGAGCGTCCGCGTGTCGCCGCCGCAAAACTCTATGTGTTTGACGGAACCCTCTCAAACGAAGACAAGGAGGCTATAGAAAAATATCTTGTTAATCCTGTAGAGGCGCGCAGGGCATCGCTTGACAATAGAGAGACGCTGTTAGACCTGTACAAGGAGCCTTCCGAGCCGGAAATTATAAGCGGGTTTAGAGAACTGCGCGAAGAACATCTTTCATCATTTATTAAAAAATACGGTCTTGCGATGGACAAAGATGATCTCTTGTTATGTGTCCGGTACTTTGAAAAAGAAGGAAGAAACCCCAGTATCACAGAAATCCGTGTCCTTGATACATATTGGAGCGATCATTGCAGGCATACAACTTTTGGTACGATAATTGACAATGTTGAAATTGACGATGAAAAAATCAAAAGAAGCTACAAAAATTATCTTGATATACGCAAAAAATTAAACATAAAAAAACCTCAAACTTTAATGGATATTGCTACAATAGGAGCAAAATATTTAAAGTCGGAAGGTAAGCTCTACGCCTTAGATGAGGGACCTGAGAACAACGCCTGCTCTATTAGTATAACTGTTGACAATGACGGAAAAGATGAGGAATGGCTGCTGCTGTTTAAAAATGAAACACATAATCACCCTACGGAAATAGAGCCTTTCGGAGGGGCGGCAACCTGTATAGGCGGCGCGATCCGCGATCCGCTTTCCGGCAGGGCTTATGTATATCAGGCTATGCGTATAACCGGAGCCGGAAATCCTTTAACGCCCGTAAGCGGGACGCTGCCCGGAAAATTGCCGCAGCGTAAAATCGTAACATCGGCTGCAAACGGTTATTCAAGCTATGGGAATCAGATCGGGCTTGCCACAGGTTTTGTTGAAGAACTGTACCACAAAGGCTATACGGCAAAGCGTATGGAAATAGGCGCAGTGCTTGGGGCGGTACCGTTAAAAAATGTACATCGAAAGGAGCCTGAGGCAGGGGATTTGGTTGTACTGCTCGGCGGGCGGACTGGGAGAGACGGCTGCGGCGGCGCTACAGGCTCGTCAAAGTCTCACAAAGAGGAGAGCCTTCACCAATGCGGTGCGGAAGTTCAAAAGGGGAATGCCCCGGAAGAGCGTAAGTTACAGAGGCTTTTCCGTAACCCGAAAGTTTCCGCCATGATAAAACGATGTAACGATTTCGGCGCCGGCGGAGTCTCCGTTGCAATCGGCGAGTTGGCGGACGGTCTTTTTATAAATCTTGACGCCGTTCCCAAAAAATACGACGGGCTTGACGGAACAGAGCTTGCGATAAGCGAAAGTCAGGAACGTATGGCGGTTGTGGTGGAAGAAAAGGATGCCGCCGCTTTTATTGCCGCCGCGAATGTGGAGAATCTTGAGGCTACGGTTGTTGCCAAGGTTACAGATGATCGGCATCTAAAAATGAAATGGCACGGAAAAATCATTGTTGATATTTCACGCGAGTTTATAAACACAAACGGTGCGGAAAAACATATTGCCGTAAAAGTTAGTGGTGGGGAGAAGTTCAAAAATGTTCGGCGCACATTTTTGCCCCAATTCGTACCAGATATGAGATTAGAGAAGACAGCCAATAACGAGATGATTTCAAACAAAAACACTACTCACTACTCACTACTCACTACTCACTCGTTAGCGGAAAAATTTTTACAATTAGCCGGTGATTTAAACGTTTGCGGGAAAAAAGGCTTGGTTGAACGGTTCGATTCCACCATAGGCGCGGCAAGCGTTTTGATGCCTTTCGGCGGGAAATTTCAACTTACTCCTGCTCAAATAATGGCTGCGAAAATTCCCGCGGAAGGCGAGACCGCAAGTTGTTCGGGGTTTTCCTACGGTTTTGATCCCTATATTTCCGAATGTTGCCCTTATACAGGTTCTTATTTAGCCGTTCTAATAAGCCTTGCAAAACTTGCGGCGGCGGGCTTTTCCATTGAAAGCGCTTATCTAAGTTTTCAGGAATATTTTGGAAAGCCGGAGGGTGATCCGGAAAGATGGGGGCTGCCGTTTTCCGCCCTGTTAGGCGCATTGCAGGCTCAGCTTGATTTTGGCGCGGCGGCAATAGGCGGCAAGGATTCAATGTCCGGCACCTTTGAAAATATGGATGTACCGCCTACTCTTGTTTCATTTGCCGTTGCCATGGGCAAAACACCTGATGTTATATCGCCTGAATTTAAAAAAGAAAATCACTGCGTCGTCCGGTTAAAACCGGCATATTCCGATTCGCTTTTGCCGGATAAAAAAAGTTTTAAGGGACTTTGTAATTTTGTTACGGAATTGATAACCGGCAAAAAAGCCGCCGCCGTATGGGCTAACGGCCGTTTCGGAGCGGCAGAGGCTCTGTTAAAAATGTCTTTCGGAAACCGGCTGGGTTTATGCTTTGACGATTCCTTTGATACCGAAAAAATCGCAGAACTTTTTGAATGTGCGTTTGGTTCGTTTATTGTTGAATTAAACGATGGTCTTGATGAAAAGAAATTGATTCGGGAAACGGCAGATTTCGATTTTAATATTGATGTAATAGGAAAAACACAAACAGATTATTCTTTTGATTTTAGAAATGAAAAAAATTTTTTTGAAAAAATTGCTCTTGAATATATACAAGAAGTGTGGGAATCAAAAATGGAAACTTTGTTTCCCTACCGGGAAAGTAATAAGATAACCACAGAGTACACAAAGGACACAGAGAATTTAATAAATTATAAAAACTCCGTACACTCTGTGTCCTCTGTGGTTAAATTTTCTAATTACCCTACAGAACCGCATTTTAACATAACGAAAAACAAAAAACCGCGCGCGCTTATAACTGTGTTTCCGGGTACAAACTGCGAATACGACACGGAACGCGCCTTAAAAAGAGCGGGAGCCGAAACTGACATTTTTGTAGTACGCAATCTTTCTGCACACGATGTTGCGGAAAGCGCGGCGGAAGCTGCACGGCGTATAACGCAGGCGCAGATGTTGATCCTGCCGGGCGGTTTTTCAGGCGGCGACGAACCGGACGGAAGCGCAAAACTAATTGCATCATTTTTTAGGGGGCGGCAGGCTGCCGATGCCGTTATGGAACTCTTAAAAAAACGCAATGGTTTGATC
>BNVA01000058.1 GCA_025997755.1 Spirochaetia bacterium
ATGCTGTCGCGTACCACAATCGTGGCAACGCTTACGCTGAAAAGGGCGAATATGATAAGGCTTTAGCGGACTATAGTGAAGCAATTCGCCTGAAGCCGGAGGATGCAGACGCGTACCACAATCGTGGCAACGCTTACGCTGAAAAGGGCGAATATGATAAGGCTTTAGCGGACCTTGATGAGGCAATTCGCCTGAAGCCGGAGGATGCTGTCGCGCACTACAATCGTGGCAACACTTACGCTGAAAAGGGCGAATATGATAAGGCTTTAGCGGACTATAGTGAAGCAATTCGCCTGAAGCCGGAGGATGCAGACGCGTACAATAATCGTGGCATCGCTTACGCTAAGAAGGGCGAATATGATAAGGCTTTAGCGGACTATAGTGAAGCAATTCGCCTGAAGCCGGAGGATGCTGTCGCGTACCACAATCGTGGCATCGCTTACGCTGAAAAGGGTGAATACGATAAGGCTTTAGCGGACTATAGTGAAGCAATTCGCCTGAAGCCGGAGGATGCAGACGCATACTACCGGCGCGGGCTTGTATATAAGAGTCTTGGCAAAAGCACACTTGCCGAAGACGATTTTATTAAAGCGAAAGAGCTGGGATATCAAGAAGAGCAAGCATAGGATGATCACCAAACCAGAATATCATTCTTGGTTTTTTACCTTGAAAAAATTTTGATTGTTGCCTAGACTAGTAGATACGGGACATAGAGTATTTGGGAGTGGTTTTGTGGACAACTTGTGGATAACTTGTTGTTTTTTGGGAAAATTTTAAGAATTCTGCCTAATTTGTTGATTACAATACTAATAACTGGCATTTTAACCAGTGCTAAGTTATTATATTATATATAGTTACAGCTTTGCTTTTTTTGGGAAATAAAAACTGTCTAAAAAAATTGACTGTATTATTTTTAATACGGAATTTTAAATTTGTGGATAACTTGTGGATAACTATTAAAAAGGGTGTGTTGAATGGCGAATTCTGAAGATTATGAAGCCGCATGGAACGAGATAATGCGTCAAATCAAGGCAGAAATAGGGGAGGAAGCCTACAACTGGTGGTTTAACTTAACCCTTATTTCCCACAAAGATGGAAATATCACCGCCAGCGTCCCATCGACTTACAGTAAGGATCAGTTAATATCCCGTTATCCCAACCTTATCGAGACAAAATTTTTAGATGTTTTCGGAAAAAACGTAAACCTCATTATAAAAGTGGATAATCAAAAGAAAACCTCAAAACCGCCCGAAAAAACCATTGAGACCGCGCCTGTAAAAGCCCCTATTCCGTCCGAAACCCATAAAAAACCCAAAACCATTCACAACCAGTTGAAACCCGAGTTTAATTTTGAAAACTACATAGTCGGAAATAAAAATAAATTCGCGGTAAACGCCGCATTGTCCGTATCCAAAAATTTGGGCAAAGCCTACAATCCGCTGTTGATTTACGGGGGCGTCGGACTTGGAAAAACTCACCTTATGCAGGCTATAGGTAACTATGTTCACGCAAATTCGGATAGCAAAATCATTTTTGTTACAGCAGAAAACTTTATGAATGAATTTATTGAATCAATAGGATCAGGAGACAAAAAATCAGCCTCGGTTTTTAGAAATAAGTATCGTCATATTGACCTTCTTATGATAGACGATATTCATACTTTCAGAGAAAACGCGCAATCGACGCTGGAAGAGCTTTTCAACACCTATGAGGCGCTGCATAATACCGGTAAACAGATGGTTTTTACCTGCGACCGCCCTGTTTCCGAGCTAAAAAACTTACCCGACAGGTTAAAAAACCGCTTTAATAATATGCCTATTGAACTTCAAATGCCGGATTTTGAGACCCGCTGCGCGATTGTCAAGGCAAAGATAAAAAACCGGGGCATCGAGATACCGGATGACGTGATTTTTTTTGTAAGCAAGCATATAAATTCAAGCGTACGTGACCTTGAATCGGCTCTGAATAAGCTTTTTGCCTATTCCGAGTTGATAAATACCCCTATGACCGTCCAAATAGCCCAAGAACAGTTAAAAGATATCATAGTAAGCTCAAAACTCTTTGATATGTCGATTGATAACATTCAAAAGGTCGTTGCCGAGTATTTTAACCTTACCGCAAATGATCTTAGGGGGAAGCGGAGGTCTCAAAACATCGTTCACCCAAGGCATCTGGCTATGTTTATAGCCAGAGAGTTAACCGAATATTCAACAACGGAGATAGGACAGGCTTTTGGAGGTAAGGATCATACCACCGTAATGAGCGCCTACAAAAACATAGAAGAAAAGATAAAATCCGACCCCACCGAGGAGCCGACCATACAAACATTGATAAGAAGCATAAAAGAATATACTGTTAAATAATTGTTGGTACATTGTGGATAAAATGGATTTTTGTGAATTTGTGTAAAAAAAGGGAAAACTTATCACTATTATTGTTTTATGTAAGTTGTTATATTATATAGATTTATAGACGTATTGCACAATTTTTTTATACTACTATTACTTCTACTAATTTATATATATTATGTTTTAGGAGGACAAAGAATGAAGTTTATTTGCGATAAGAGTACACTTTTTAAAGAAATCAGTACGGCTCACGAAATTATTGTAAGCAAGAATACAATATCAATTTTAGCTAATATTTACCTTGAGGCTGAAAATGACTGCCTTATAATAAGGTCTTCGGATATAAAAATCAACTTTACCACAAAAGTACCGGTTTCCGTGCTGGAAAAAGGCAGTATAACCGTAAAAAGCGATACTTTTCTCCATATTTTAGGCTCAATACCGGAAGGCGAAATTGAGTTTGAAACTTCCGATATAAAGATGACGATAAAACCGGCTTTTAAAAAACTAAAATTCAATCTTAGAACGTTATCCGCCGAACAATACCCGCCGTTTCCAGCTGCGGAAGATGTAAACTTTTTCGAGCTTTCGGCTGCGGATTTTAAAGATATGATAAATCAGACAGTTTTTTCCGTTTCCGACGATGAGACGCGGTATTTTATGAATGGCGTCTACTTTGAAAAAGCAGGTGATAAATTTATTTCCGTAGCCACAGACGGCAGGCGTATGGCTTATTTTGAAAAAGAGGCGGATAGTTCACTGCAGGATATTAAGGGAGTGATAATACCGGTAAAGATTTTGAATACAGTTGTAAAAAGGATTGGTGAAGAAGGCAATGTAAGCATAGGAATTAACGATAAATACATTTTTATAAACTTTGGTTCATATAGTTTTGCGGGCGTGTTGATAGAAGGACAGTTTCCGAATTATAGGAAAGTTATACCGGAAAATCAAAAGTATGAATGTAAGGTAGACAGGATCGAAGTTCTTGACGCTGTAAAAAGGATTTCCCTTCTTGTTGAAAAAAAAGCAAAAAGGATATTTTTTAAAATTGCGGATAACACAATTCAGATATATACTGATGAAGGCGATGAGGGGGATGCGAATGAGGAGCTTTCCTGCGAATATTCAGGAACATCCGAAGTATTGATTCCGTTAAATTACACTCATATTGAAGAACCATTTGCGGTTATGCATACAAAGAAGGTGAATATTTCGTTTACTGAGGCAGGTAAAGCGTTGACGATAAAACCCGAAGACGAACCAAATCTCTTTCATGTTGTAATGCCTATGCAATCGGAATAATGATTGTTTCTTTACGGACGTTTTGTTTTAGAAATTTAGTTGACTGCGAAACTGTAATTGATAGTAATAACATTTTTTTAGTCGGAAAAAACGGACAGGGAAAGAGTAATTTTTTAGAAGCCATATATTTTTCGTCTTATGCTTCATCGTTTAGAACTTCAAAAGACAGCGATATTATATGCAAAGATAAAAATAGTTTATCCGTTCAAGCAAAAAATAATTCGATACTAGATAACGACATTATTGTAAAACTGGAAAATAAAAAAAAACAAATTCTTATAGACGGAAAAAAAACAGAAAGCAGAAAATCTTTGCTTTCACTTATTTCATGTATAGTGTTCTGCCACGAGGATATGGAATTTGTTACCGGAGCTCCTGAAAAACGAAGATGGTTTTTTGATCAAAATATATGCCTTTACGATCCGTTATATCTTGATGATCTAATCCGGTATAAAAAAATTTTAAAATCAAGAAATTTACTTTTAAAAGAAATAAGGGAAGGCAGGAATAAAGAAGTACTAAGCGTATTTAATCCTCAGCTTGCAGAATACGGAGCCAGATTGATGGTAAAACGCGAACAGGAAATAAAACACTTTTCAAGTGTGTTTGTACAGGCTTATGAGTTAATATCCGGCGTTACAGGAATTGAAGTAAAGTATAAAAAATCGTGGAACAATAACGATCAAAATGAAATTGTTAAATACCTTGAACTAAATGTCGAAAGGGATTTGACTATCGGTACAACAATGTCGGGACCGCACAGAGACAGGTATTATTTTATAAAGGACGGAAAAGATTTTACAGAGATTGCCTCTACCGGACAGAAACGTTTATTGGCGCTGCTGCTGCGCATAGCGCAGACAACACGGTATACAGCGGTAACAAAAAATAAACCAATAGTACTTTTTGACGATGTACTTCTTGAGTTAGACAAGGAAAAGCGAAAAATATTTTTATCAAAATTGCCGCAGTATGAACAGGCATTTTATACATTTTTGCCGGATGAACCTTTTGATGAGTATATGCAGGATAATACAAAAATTTTTTATGTAAACGAAGGCAGGTTAAATGATAACAAAAGTTGGTGATATACTGGCTAAAGTATTTGACAATAATGTTCAACAGACACTGCGGACTCATTCACGGATTTATAAGTCTTGGGATCAAATTATCTGTGAAGCGTTTTTGGGAAAAAATTATGAATATAACAGCGAGTATGAATCCGCACTACCCTTGCTGCAGCGTGAGGCACGGGAAAAAAACCGTGTATACGCAGGAAAACTTTCCGATCACAGTAAGATAAAAGATATAAAAAATAAGGTTTTGCTTGTGGAGGCGGATCATTCCGGCTGGATACAGATATTACAATCAAAACAAGATAAAATATTAAAGATAGTAAAAAAAGAATACAAGGATATAGAAATAAACGGCATAGGTTTAGTTTTGTCAAAAGAAAAAATAGCCGCCGAAAATGAAGCGCTAAAACCGGAAATAGAAAATTCAAACGGAAAAGAAAAAACACATTTTGACGACACAGACGATAACACTAACGATGCACGCTACGAAAAAATAAAAGACGAGAAATTAAAAAACATACTCAAAAGACTAGAAAAGCAAACATTGGAACTAGAAAAACAAAACGGCAGGTAAAAAGCAACTCACCACCAACATCCCTACCATGCAAAATTACAGCGTACTGGCGTTATGCAGCTTATGTGAAGTACCCCTTGCCTTATTTATATAATTTCTTTAATTCTTCAACATCATTAAATATTTTATCAAATTTTTCTTTACGAATTTCTTTTGAATTTAAGTCAATTTTAATTCTGCTTATAAATTCCTTAAAATCTGGGTTGATCTGAACAATTTTATTTATCATTTCAATATCCAAAATATCTTTTTGTCTTGCAGGTATTATTATTTCTGAATCATCAGGATTATTTACATTTAATTGTATTAATCCAATACCAAATGAATTAGATAGTCTTTTAATTTCTGAAATAAAATCTTCACTTTGGTCAATTACAGCAGAAACTAAGTATCCTTCATTAGCCCACGATGAATTTGAAACTGCTTGAAAATATGATTCACGCAAATTTGAAAAGTCAAGTTCCTTTTTTAATTCATAAGAAAATATTTTTACAGGTTGATTTCCTGTATATTTAACAATATCAAAAACTTCCGTTTCCCATTGTTCCATTGGAAAATATACACCTACAAGATCTGGATGTTGCCATTGAGCAAATGTTTTTTTCTTTGATGTTTCATGGAATATTGTTTTTGTATAAATTGAATAATAAGTATAAACATAATAAGTTAGTAACTTGTGCAAATCTCTTTCATCATAAGATGTTTTCTTTAAAGCCGTAGTTTTTGGTTGATTGTCTAATAATGTAATATTAAAAGGATGTTCTTTTAAGTAAAATCTTGTTGGTTTAGTCTTCATTTTGACAAATCTTGAATCGGGATTTTCTTTTATATCTATATATAGTTGTGCACCAATCGTTTTTGGAATAGTTTTACCAGTTAATTTCAATTTTTCTTTAAAACCTTGGGATTCAGCTATATCCCATATTTCTTCAGGAGATAAAGGTTTTTGAGCATCTTTTATTATTTCTTCGGCTATATCTTTTAAGTTCATTTTCATTCCTCTGCGTCGTTAGCCGCTCGCATGGACGCGGTCGGTGTTTCTTTGTTTTGTAGCACTTTCAATTATTTCTTCTGCCGAAACAAATACTGTTTTTCCAGTTTCTTCTTTTATCTCATATTCGTCTATTGTATTATTATCCATCAAATCTTCATACATTTCTTTTAGAGAATGTTTTATTAATGAAGTTTTATCTTCTCCATAATAGTTTGCAAGAAAATTCATAATATTCTCCTCGTTTTTATTAAGCCTAAATGAAACTACTGCCATTTTTTGTATACCTCCTCTCGTTTATCTATTTCAATAACCATTATATTTTCACCATCTATGTAAAAGATGGCTCTGTATTTACCCTTTCGTAAACGGTAGTAAACCCTATCTGTGCTTTTTGATGTTTTTAGTTGTTTTATATCAAAAAGGTTCAAATCTTTGGTTAAATCTATTGCGATAAAAGCATTGTTTATGTGCACAAATATTTCCAACGGAACAAGCCCTTTGCTTACCTTTTTTGAAATACCTTCATCAAACATCACCATGTAAACATTGTAATACTAATCTATCTTTCGGTCAAGGTAGCTTTTTTACAAAAATTTTAAAATACCCTTGCGTCGTTAGCCGCCCGCATCATGGACGCGGGCGGTGCCTATTTTGACTCAAAACTTTTAACTGTTTTTTCATAGATAATATCATATTTGTCTTTAGATGATTCAGATGCCGAACATATTATCATAATCCGTTTATTTCCACTTAATTGTAAAAAATAAAAAACCTGCCTAATAGCAAGTCCATCCTGTTTAAAGGAACAAACTACTTTTTCACCTTTAATTGCGCTTGTTGTTTCAAAATCATCCCGTGAGATTATTTTAACAGCATCATACCAATTAAGTTGTTCTAGATAATAATCAGCATAGCCTTTTAGATCTTCAATATCCATAACAAAATTATCTATAAAACTAATATTTGGAGTAAAGTTTTTGTCAGGTTTAGTTACAAGAACTTTGTGAACCAACCCACGTTCAACAAGTTCCCAATTATCTGGTATGTTTACCGAAAATACGCCGCCTTTTGCAACGTATCTTGTATCTGATTTTTGTGCAAAACAAACAACAGAAGAAAAGCAAAACAAAACAAACGCATAAAAAATTATTTTTTTCATAAAATCTCCATATTTTACAAGAAATTTCTTGTGTCCAAATTTATCGCGATAAAACCACTTGTGACAATCATTCATTGCAAACAAAAGTTGAGTAACTTCATTTGAAGACATACCTTTCTTGTAAATAGATTTGCAACTCACATATTCTTTATTAATCTTTTCATTCTTTACAAAATGTAATTTCATTGCACCCTCCTGTAACATAATCAAATTATACCATTATCTTCTCAATTATTGTTTTTATGTCTTTATTGTGGTTTTCGGATAATGTACTAAACATTTTTAACATTAACATGAAAATTTCAATATTATACTTATTAATGACAAATGATGCGGTTTCTTTTGGTTCAGCAATTCTGCCAAGTAATTGATTTTTTGAGTTCAATTCCGTTATAGGAAAGCAAAAGTATAGCATCGGCTGAACCCCTATTGCGTATTGCTTTTCTTTAATAATAATTTCTGTCAATATTTCATATTTTCCAAATTTATGTATTAGTACAGGATATTTTACTTGTGTCCATTGGTATTCAATATTATTAAATGATTTTAGCACTGGATGGCTTCTTTCTATTGCTAATTCTGGGTTTTGATCAATAAAATCTTTACCAGATAAATTTTTTAGAAAAACTTGGATGTCGGTTAAATCTTGTTTTTTGACGATATTCCATTTATAAAAATAATAGATATATTCTGAAAGTTCATATAAAGTCTTTTCTTTTGAGTTCGCACCGATAAAAATAATATTTTTAAGTGTTGTTTTCTCTAATTTATCTGCCTCGGCTGTAACAATGTCATATCCAATTTGCCATTCAACATAGCAGGATTGAGAAAATGCTTCTTGCCTTGTTGCAACTGGAAAGCCGTACTCGTTAAAAAAACTACGTTTTTTAATTCGTGTTTTTTCGGTTCCTTTTGTTAATGGAATCGCAATAGACAGTTCTTTTTTTGTCTCATCAATTTTTTCAATCCACATAATGCTCTCCTAATAATTGTCTAAAATAACCGGTGATTTCCTTTTCGGTATCATTATATTTTTTGCATTCAACTAATGCGTCGAGTTTTGGATGCTTTTGAACACTCCTGTTCATAAAAACAGATTGCAGTTCACTAAAACCTTCATTGTTTATAAACACATCGCTATTACCAAAATAATAGGGGATATGCGGAATATAGTCTTTAAACACATCAACGTAACAATAATAGGGTAGTTTTTGTTTGGTTACACGAACAGCATTGTTGGTTTCATCCTTAAGAAAAGTTGCGGTCCGTTTTAATGCGTTTATATCGCGCATTGTGTAAAAATACGCAATGATTTCTTTCTCGCTCACTGTTTTTTTGTTTGGATATTTTGAAATATAATTACCGATTGGGTCATGTTCTTTGATAGAAAATACTTTATTATCATTTGTATTAAATTTATAGTTTTGAATATAGTTATATTCCATACCAAAAAGATTGCGCTCATAAAGTGCAATCACAATAGGGAAAGAGGTGGTTTTTGACGTAGCAGAAAATACACCTGAACTAATAACAACTGAATCAATGAGTTTATAATTATTCTTAAATTGCCGAAGAGTTTCAAAATTTGCTTTTTTTATAAGATAAGATAGGGGATGCAAAACACAAACATAGTCCGCTTCAAGTTTGTCATAGGAAAGTAAAAAGGATATACCCAAATCGCGTGACATAATCTCGGCATCACGCAAAAACTCGGTTTCTTTTATATCATTACGAATCATTGAAGTGATATCATTATAGGGTGGATTGCCCACTATAATCATTTTTGCATTTTGTTCCAATCCATACTGTGTGCGGGATATTTCAACAAGACTGTTGTGATTGAAATATTTTACTTGTGATGAAGCAGTTTTTGCCATTTCTATCGCCGTGCTATCAATATCTGCACCGATTGTTTTTTGTCCGCGCAAGAAACCACCATAGCCGCATGATGTATCGAGAATGTAATAATCAGAAAAACTCGACACATTTTTATCAAGCAGTGAATATACTATATCGACCAACCATGTTGGTGTATAGTAACTTCCGAGGTTTACCGTATCTTTATGGTCTAAATGTTTCTGTTCCATATCGCTAATAGTCTATCCTATTCTCAAAATTTTATCAAGTCCAGCGCCATGGATGGCACTCGCAAAGATAAAGGCGAGTGGTAAAAAAGTTTCGCATAACGACAAAAGGTTTCTTGACGTTTTTTATTGCGCAACAAAAATGTGTGCGGAAAAATGCGTGGGAGTGAGGGCGAAGCCTGCCCAACCTAGCATTTTGTAGCACCGAGCCGCTACTGCGGCGAAGCAGAAACCGTAGGTTATGCGATATTATTTTTAACACACCACCTTCCAAGTATTTTTTGATACGGACGTCAAAAAATACCGTGATCCAGCCGTATTTGTGCTTTATTCTATTTTGTGCTAATCAAAGCATATATATATTAGTATATTTAAGTGAGTCTGGAATAACTATCTTAGTAAGATTAGTACAACCTGAAAAAGAAGACATATCCATCGCTTTAATAGAGTCAGGAACAATAACATTATTTAGTCTTATACAATTTGAAAACGCACCATGAGAAATTGTTTTTAATTTATTAGGAATATCAATCTTTTCTAAACTTTGCCAATTAACTTTATTGAAGGGGGTAAAACTACATTTTCAAGACTTGAACAACCTTTAAAAGCTCTTGCATATATTTTTGTTATTGATATCGGAATGGTAATATTCTTAATTCTAATACAATTTGCAAATACACTTTCACAAATATTTTCTAAATATAGAGGTAGATTTATATTCTGTAATTTAGAGCATCCTATAAAAGCACCATTTCCAATTGAAGTAACAGATTGTGGAATAAATACATTTTCTAGATTTGAACAACCTTAGACGTAATACTATTTGGCATTGAAATTTTTGTAAGATACTTATTACTTCTAAAAGCCCCATCACCTATTATTCTTGTTATCGCACCATTTATTTCTGGTGGAATAACAAGGTCATTTTCTGTCCCGAAATAGGAAGTAATTATTCCAATTTCAATCCCAGTACACGAAGTAAATTTCGCAATAGCACAATAAGATGTATGAAAAGCGAAGAAAACTTTGTTTAATTTACATAATAAAACAATAGGCATTCCTTGTGTCAATATCTAATTTGCTAATCGATAGATGCGCAAGGGATAGAAGCGGAAATACTTTTTTGTAAACGCAGTGTAACAAAAAAGATTGGAGCGGATAGCCCGACCCCGCGTAGCGGGGATGCGCCCGTATCTCGCAGCGC
>BNVA01000059.1 GCA_025997755.1 Spirochaetia bacterium
CGTAAAACAAAAGTTCCAAGCAATATGCGCAGTTTTACCTCTTTGCCAAAACCGCCGTCGCGCGATTTATCAACTAAATCGTCCGGGTTTTCCGCCCAATCGGGACGTTTGCCGTAACGTATGCCGTCGAAACGGGCTAAGTTTGCGCTTGCCTCCGCCGTGGCTATGGTATAATAGGCAGGAACTCCGTATTTCAGGCTTGTAATCTCAACATCAACCGTTTTATAGCCCAATTCGGTCAATCTTTTCTTTGTGTCCTCAAAAGATTTTAGAACCTCAGGTTCCAATACGGCTGCTTTTGCCGCTTCGCCGGAAAATTCACCGGCAATCGCACGGGTTATACCTTCCGGCGACAGCACGCCTATTTTTCCGGTTACCGGAGCCGTTTCAGGCGGCGCATCGCGGCTTGTTTGATCCAGAGGGTCTTTACCTTTCATACAGTCGAAAACGGTACGGGCGCGGGCCACCGTATCCGAAATAACCCCTACGGTGTCAAGGCTGGAGGCATAAGCAACAAGCCCGAAGCGTGAAACCGCACCCCATGTGGGTTTTAAGCCGACAACACCGCAGAATGAGGCGGGCTGCCTGATAGAACCGCCCGTATCGGAGCCCAGGGCAAACGGTACCAGCCCCGCAGCGACTGCCGCAGCAGACCCGCCTGAGGAACCGCCTGCTACACGTTTAGTGTCCCACGGATTATTTGTTTGTTTTATGCCTGAATTATCGCAAGACGAACCCATACCGAATTCATCAAGGTTTGTTTTCCCTATGACGGCGGCTCCCGCTTCCTGTAATTTTTTAACAGCCGTTGCCGTGTATGGTGATTTTAGATTTTGCAAAAGTTTTGATCCGCAGCTTATAGAAAAATCTTTTACCGCTATGTTATCTTTTACCGCAAATGGAATATCGGCAAGTTGTGAGTTTTGAGTTGAGGGGGTAGCGGAAGACCCCACAACGGCGGAGCCGTGAGGAGGCTGGAGCGAGGGGGAGACTTCCCCCATATTACCCTCTTTAAAATCGGTGAAAGCTCCGATTTTACTTTCCCATTCGTTAAAATATTCGAGATAGCCTTGTGGCAATGTCATGATTTTTCCTTTTACAAAACATTGGGAACAATTATAAATTGACCGTCGTTTTCGCCTGAATTGCCCACCAGTCCGGCATAAGAAAGTTCCGAATTGCCCAAAATAGCGTCATCCTTTTTGAAATGATCTTGATTAACCTGAAAAGCGCCATGAGAAAGCGCAAGTTTTGAGCCGGAAAAGGCTTTTTCATCCTTATCGGCGGCTTGCATTGCCGCAAAATAGCCCAGCATTTGTTCAAACGCGGGAAAAGCCGCCTCTAATTCCTCCTGTTTCAGGTTTAAATGCGCCAAAGACGCTGTAACACGAAGGTCTTCAATATCCATATTTCATAGTGTCATTTTTTTTGAAACGGTGTCAATGCAAGGGACTTAAGAGTTTTTTAATTCGGCTAATGCGGCTTTTGCTTCTGCAATTTCGTCGTACTTAATTGTACCGCTTGAATAGATAATTGAATTCTCGTGCCCCTTTCCCAGCAGTAGAACTGTGTCCCCAGCTTCCGCTATAGAAAATGCCTTTCGTATTGCTTCTTTTCTATCGCAAATTAAAAAAAGATTTTTATTATGAGTTTTGTTTTTTATGCCGGACGCTATTTTTTCCAGTATATCAAAAGGTTTTTCACCGCGCGGATCCTCGTCTGTCAAAATAATAATATCCGAATAATTATCCGCTATGCGTCCCTGTTCACTTCGCTTTTTTGTATCACGTTCACCGGGCGAACCAAACAAAGTGATCATACGTTTTTGTTTTGCATCAAGCCGTTTTCTAAGCGGCGGAAAAATTGTTTCAAACGAAGACGGCGTATGAGCATAATCAACAAGAACTTCAAAGGGTTGTCCCATATCTATTTTTGTCATGCGTCCGCGTACAGGTTTTAAATCTTTTATATGGGGCAGTAATGCGTCTAACGGTATGGATATTAGATTTGAAATAACAAGCATAGACGAAAGTACATTTCCCGCGTTAAATGCTCCGGGAAGATTATCTTTTATGTGCAGGATTTTTCCGGTTTCGTTGATTTTTACTTCGTAATCATTGCCGTTCGTATCACTTGTTATAGTCAGCAATGAAAGATCGGCGGGTTTTCCTTTAACGCTGTGCGTTAGTGTTTTTATATTCGTGCAGGAAGCAAAGTATGAAAGGCTTGTATCATCGGCATTTGCAACGGCAGTAAGTTTAATATCGTATTTTGAATTTGTTTTTTTCACTGCTCTGTTTAAGCTGCGAAAAAGATTAGCCTTATCAAAACGATACTGTTCCCATGTACCGTGAAATTCAAGGTGTTCATGCATTACATTTGTCATAACCGCAGCATCAAAAAAAATATCGCCTAAACGGTTTGTTTTTTCGGAAAGCCCATGTGAGCTTGATTCAATAACCGCATATTCACAGCCGTTATTAAGCATTTCACTAAGACGTTTGTGAATTATATTTGCTTCGGGCGTTGTTTGATGTTCGGGATTGTCTTGTTCTATACCGTCAAGACTAAATTGAACCGTAGAAATAAAACCTGCTTTTAAACCTAACGCTCTAAGTAATTGGAATATCAAATAAACGGTTGTACTTTTTCCCTCGGTTCCGGTTATGCCTATACAGACAAGTTTTTTTGACGGATGATCGTAGAAAACGGCAGAAAGCTCCGACATTGCAAAACGTGAGTTTTCTACAAAAAGATATACAATATCATCTGAATATGTATCCTGTTCATTTTCTAAAACGACAACTTTAGCGCCGTTCGCAATCGCTTTTTCAATGTATTGATGCCCGTCCGTATGAATCCCTGTAAGCGCAAAAAAAATACAAGCGCCTGATACGGCGCGGGAATCGTATTCAATACCGGTTATAAGCGGGTTTTGAGCGCCTTTTCTTTTTACAAGCTTTATTGATTTATAAAAGTCTTCCGTTAGGAAGCTGTTTAAATGTTTTTCCATTGTTAAGGTACGTAAGTTCTTTTTTCTACAGGCGATAACGGATCAAAATATTTTTCCGTATCTATTTTTTTTAAAATAAATCTCATTAACGTCTTGTAAATAAAAAACGAAACAAAAACAGAAATTATAAAAATAAACGGCAAACCGACAACAACAAAAATCTCGCTTATCAAAGGACGTATCAATGTAAAAAAAATAAAAAAAAGTATCAAGAATACAAGCAACGTTGTTACAATATTAAAAAATGCGGCGGCGGCAATAAACATAATTGAATTCCTTTTTTGATTCAAAATCTAAACCTCATTTTGTTTTTTGGGAGTGATAAAAATAGAAATAAACCAAAGAAAAACACATATCACCACGCTTGAGTCGGCTATATTGAAAGTAGGCCATCTTTCAAAACCAAATAGTCCGAAAAACTTTACGCTTATAAAATCAACAACACCGTCGGGACGAAATATCCTGTCAAATAAATTTCCTAATCCGCCGCCGATAATTCCCGTAACTGCCCAGCGTTGCAGCCGTGTAAAATCCGACGATCTCCAATAATAAACGCATAAAAACAACAGCACCAGCAGGGGCAGTGCAATAAAAACTATAGGGCGTAAAAAATCCGGCAAGGTTGTTCCTAAACTAAACGCAATCACCTTATTGCGTACATGATAAATGCAGAGAATATCATTGCCGAATACATCTGCAATAACAGTACCTATTGCAGGCCAATTTTTTACAATAATTGTTTTTGTAATCTGATCAACTAAAATCACAAACGCGGTAAGAGAAAACGGAATAAGCCTCTCAAAAAATATTTTTTTTGAATTTATTTTTTCTTCACCATTTTTATACAAAGACATTTTAACTCCTTTTCTTTAATTCATTTAAATTCATTTATAAACCGGTAGGAACATCCAAAAATTCTACATCAATTTTCAGGTCGGCTTTACACTTTTGCATAACCTTTTGTACTCCCCAAACTTCCGTATTGTAATGCCCGCCGCAAACCATGTTCAATCCGGCTTCCTCGACAGTATGGTAGATCGAATGAGCGGCTTCACCTGTAACATACATATCTATGCCTTCGTCTATGGCTTGCGCCGCTTCCATAGCCGCTCCCCCCGATATGACGGCGCAGGTTTTATTTTCTTTCTTGCTGAAACTAAGCAGCGCCGTGGGAGGACGTCCCATAAAAGATATACGTTTAAAGGCTTCGTCAATAGTTAAAGGTGTCTTTAGATTTCCTTTCCACCCGACTTTTCGTCCCATACAGATACCGAAAGGCACTTTATTTTCTATCCCCAAAAGTTCTGCAAGGACGGCGTTATTTCCTAATTCCGGGTGTTGATCCAGCGGAAGATGTGCTGCGTATAACGCGATGTTGTGTTTTAAAAGATGATCTATACTTGCCCTAAAACCGCCCTTTATGCGTAACGGACTGCCCCAGAAAAAACCATGGTGAACAAAAAGCATACCGGCATTAGCCTCCGCCGCTTTTTTAATTGTTTCCAAAGAGGCATCGACAGCAAACGCAATTTTTTGAACTTCGGCGCCGTCATTATCAACCTGAATACCGTTCAACGATGAATCAACATCTGCCCAGTCATCAATATTCAACAAGCCGCCCAAAAAGCTATCAATAAAATGTGTGTTCATTTGATAATTATATAAGGCGACGGATTAGATTTACAAGCTATTCACGGACTAACGCGCTTTCTGTCCCGCGGAAAGAGGCTTGCTTCTTTTACGTTTGCCAATCCAAGAATCTTCGCGGTAAGACGCTCGCAGCCTATGGCAAAGCCGCCGTGCGGAGGACAGCCGTATTTAAAGACGGCTAGGTACCCTTCCATGTCTTGAGCTTTTAAGCCGAATCTTGGCAGCGCTTCCAAAAGAGCCTTGTAACTATGCTGTCTTCTGCCGCCTGTCGTAATTTCAAGCCCCCGGAAAAGCGCGTCAAAACTCATAGTACCTGAACTACCCGAAGGATATGTATAAAAAGGACGGTAGCGGCGTGGGAATTCGTTTACAAAAACAAGCCCGCTGCCCCTTTCCCGCAATGCCCACTCGCATACAAAACGTTCCGCCTCGGGATTTATGTCAAAAATTCTTGCCGCCTTCTTTTTAGCCGCTTCATCATTCGCTATCTTTAGGGCTTCTTCGTAAGGAATTACAGGCGATTTTAAAACGGAATCCGCGTCGGGAACGGAGGCGTTATGATCTTCCCACATAGCAATTTCTTTTTGATTTTTTTGGGCGACTTTTTCAAAAATATGAGCCAACAGCTCTTTTTCAAGCTCTATAAGCTCTATTTCGCTTTTAATAAAAGCCATCTCAATATCCATAGAAACATACTCATTTAAATGACGCGGGGTATCGTGTTTTTCCGCACGGTACGCCGGAGCCACCTCAAAAACCCTTTCCAGCCCGCTCGCCACCATAGTCTGTTTGTAAAGCTGCGGCGACTGCGACAAGTAAACCTTCCTGTCAAAATATTCAACTTCAAAAAGCTCCGTACCGCCTTCCGTGCCGCTGCCGACCAGTTTACTGGACTTTATTTCGGTAAAATCATGCTCACGCAAATACCCGGAAAATGCTTCAATGATAGAAGCCTGAACCTTAAAGATAGCGCTTATTTTAGGATTACGGAGTGAGAGTGAACGCTGGTCAAGAATAGCTTCCAGCCCTATCTTGTTGACATCACCGTTTACCTGAAAAGGAAGATCGCTTTCCGCGCGGTTTATGCATTCAAGCTCCCTTACACGCAGTTCCGCGCCGCCCGGCGCTTTTTCGTTTAAAGCCCCCTCCCCTACGGCGTGAACAATAGACTCAAGTGTTATGTCCGGCTTTTTTTCAAGTACAAGCTGCATAATACCGCTGCGGTCGCGGATAATTAAAAAACTTACTCCCCCAAATTCCCTTATGCGGTGTACCCACCCGTCCACTTCTATTGATTTTTCGCCGCGTTCTGCAGCGGCTTTTAAATCTTTGGCTAAAACTCTCATTTCTTAAAATTAGCCTTTTAACCGCCGCTGTTCAACCCTATAAAATCATCAAGCGGGGCGTTGAAATCGCCGCTCATCATGGTGAAAGTACCTTTCATGCACCCGGCACGAGGGGACACAGCATCCTGCGCATGATACTATGAACGGGAACAAATTGTAGGAAGAATGACAAAGTTTGATAATTTTGAAATTGACAGCCTCGCAGAATTGAATGATGAGCAGTTCTATACACATTCGGATTTGAACCTTGATTTGAATAAAAACCGGACGAAGATTCAAAAGGGATTTACAGAGCATGGCATTAACTATGACCTGAAAGCGGTCGAGTATTTTATAGATTTTGAAAATGTTTTCATTATTAGTAAGAAACCGATGACCTCAAAAAAAATAAGTAAAAAAAATCGGCGGACCAATTAAGTCCGCCGGCTTTTACTATTTTGGGGCTATTTGACAGCCCGGATGCCACTACCACATCCCCAATCAGCCGTTCCGTTGCTCTAACGCTCATTTTTTGCTACTTTTGGCAAATCCTACTAAAAACAGGGGTTTTTGACAAGGGTAAGTTGTATTGAACCGGATTTTATGGTATTATCAAGGTCAGATTACCCCAAGGGAACGGATTAGATGGCAAAAACGAAGAAACCAGAGCAAAATTCCGCTGAAATCGGCTTTGAAAAACAGATATGGGATGCCGCTAATATCCTCCGGGGAAACATAGACGCAAGCGAATACAAGCATGTCATCCTTGGGCTGATTTTTCTTAAATATCTTTCGGACAAGTTTGAAGACCAGTATAAGGAACTCAAAGAGGCGGGAGACGGCTTTGAGGAAGACCGGGACGCCTATGATGAACAGAATGTATTCTATGTTCCGGCTTCTGCCCGGTGGAAGAAAATAGCCGCTAAAGCTCATACCCCTGAAATTGGGAAAGTCATTGACGGCGCTATGGTGAGCATTGAGAAAGAGAATACCAAACTGAAAGGAGTATTGCCTAAAAACTTTGCCCGGCCTGAACTTGATAAACGCCGATTGGGGGAAGTGGTCGATCTCTTTACCAATATCACCATGACCACCCACGGCGACACAAAAGACATATTAGGCAGAACCTACGAATACTGCCTTGGACAGTTTGCCGAACAGGAAGGAAAACTTGCCGGGGAGTTTTATACTCCCGCTTGTGTAGTCAGGACGCTGGTTGAAGTGATTCAGCCTGTGGGTGGTCGGGTATATGACCCCTGCTGCGGCTCCGGTGGAATGTTTGTGCAGTCTGCAAAGTTTGTGGAAAGCCATCAAGGAAATATCAATAAAATCTCTATATTCGGACAGGATTCTAACCCTACCACTTGGAAACTCTGTCAGATGAATCTTGCTATACGGGGTATAGAAGCCGACCTTGGGGAAGCGGCGGCGGATACCTTTTCTAATGATCAGCACCCCTCAAAGAAAATGGATTTTATTCTGGCAAATCCGCCATTCAATATTTCCAACTGGGGCGGGGATAAACTGCAAACCGATGTGCGGTGGAAATATGGCGTTCCCCCGGCAGGGAACGCAAACTTTGCATGGCTCCAACATATGATACATCATTTAAGCCCGAAGGGGCGAATTGGTATGGTATTGGCGAATGGCTCCCTGTCCAGCCAATCCGGGAATGAAGGTGAAATCCGCAGAGCCATCATTGAGGATGACCTTCTTGAGGGGATTGTCGCCATGCCGCCGAACCTGTTTTATACGGCAACCGTTCCGGTGGCGCTCTGGTTTATCAACCGGAAAAAGACTCAAAACGGAAAGAGCCTCTTTATAGACGCCCGGAACATGGGAGCGATGGTGACCCGCCGTTTGCGTGAGATGACCGATGCGGATATTGCCAAAATAGCCGATACCTTTGATAAGTTTGCCAACGGCAAGTTTAAGGCGGAAAAAGGATTTTCGGCGGTAGTAAAAACAACGGAAATAGCCAAACAGGATTATATTCTTACCCCCGGTCGGTATGTGGGGCTTGCAGAACAGGCGGATGACGGAGAGCCTTTCGATAAAAAGATGGGGCGGCTTACCTCGGAACTTGCAGGCTTTTTTGACGAAAGCCATAGGTTGGAAAATGAGATAAAGAAGCGGCTGGGGGCGATTGGGTGGGAAGTATAGGAGCAATTTGTCTATGAATGCTACAGAGTTGGTAAAGCAATTATTACTCACATTTAACAATGGTGATAAAGAATCTTTTCTTGATTCGGTTCGTGCCTATATTGAGCATGAAAAACGTATGAACCATACGCAAGTAGTAAAAGAGCTGGAGAAAGTGCTATTCGATAAGAACGCTGAGTATAAAACTTTTTCAGAAAGAAGATTCAAAAATATTCCCGCAATTCCAAGGGATAGCGAAAAAGGATTTCCACTATTAGAGGTCAAACAGTATGATGACAATTTTGAAGATCTGATTATCGGTGATAATGTAAAATGTCAACTTGATCAGATCATAAAAGAATTTAAAGATGCAGATATCCTTGCAACTTACGGGCTTTCATACAAGAAAAAAATCCTTTTATGTGGAAAGCCGGGAACAGGGAAAACTTATACAGTACGGATTATAAGTAGCCTGCTTAATATTCCATTAGTATATGTTCGATTTGATTCTATAATATCTTCTTACTTAGGCGAGACGGCATCTAACCTTCGTAAGGTTTTTGATTATGTAGAACAGGGAACATGGATTGTCTTATTTGATGAGTTTGATATTATAGGGAAGAATCGGGATGATATACATGAACACGGTGAGATAAAACGAGTTGTAAATAATTTCCTTCAAATGATGGATTCTTTTATGGGGACAAGCCTTTTATTTGCAGCTACTAATCATCAATATTTATTGGATTCAGCTATATGGCGTAGATTCGATGACATTTTGTTCTATGAATTGCCAGAAAAAGAAATCAGAATAAAATTATTTGAACGATACTTAAAATCAATGAAACGTGAAAACAATATAGATCTGACAAGTATCGCAGAAAGATCAGAAGGATTGTCTCCTTCTGATATAAAAATGGTGGCAGAAGAAGCCATGAAGTTATCAATTATTGACTCAAGAAGTAATTTAATCGGTGATAATGTCTTTCAGGCTTTAGAAAAATTCATTAACAGGGAAAAATTACGAAAAACACCAGTGGAGAAACTCAATGAATAGTTATGAACATTTGCAGATTGTTCCATATCAAGGTGAAACTCAAAGACAGACCAGAGGTGGCGGTGGTGGCTATAAAATAATCGACAAAAGGGAAAAATCAGATTATTCACAAAATACAGCCCAAAAAATTGAACAGGTAGTAACATCCTTCGCTTCTTTAAAAAATAAGTTTTCAGGTATTGTGAATCCGTCTCTCATTTTTGAACTTGAAGTAAATCAAAGTGTCGATTTTATTGCTATTGAGCAACAACTTATTTCTATGGGCATACAAGTTCTTGCGTCTGTAGAAAACAAAAAAGGATTTTGGGTTGTATTCAGTGATGATGAAACCCTCACCAAATTTAAGCAAAAATTGATGGTTTACGGTTCGCCCGAAGGGCCGAAGTATGATTTTTTCAACGCTTTGGGTGAATTGCGGGATATTCCGAAAACTGATAAAATAGGGATAAATCTGAAAAATAAGCCTCTGACAGAAAGTGCAGATTTTATTGACATTGAACTATGGCGGCTCCATGATGAGCAAAAAATTATATCATTTACTGAACAACTCAAGCAAACTTTCTCTGATCAAACTACATTTCGTATAACTGATAAATTGATTACAAAGTCCTTTGCACTTCTTCGGGTAAAAATAACAAAGTCTGTTTTTGAGAAAATAATTGACTTAAAAGAGATTGCTCGTGCGGAAAGACCATCAACATTGCAGTTTAATCCTTTTGATGTAAAAAATATTGATGTTTCAAAGATTAGTATCAATCCACCAGATGAAAATGCATCCGGTATCCTTATCGTTGATTCAGGTATTTTATCAAATCATCCATTTCTTGAAAAATGCGTTGGTGACGAACAAAATTTCCAAACGGGTGAAATTGAAAGACAAGATACTGTTGGACATGGAACTGCTGTTGCTGGATGCGCTGCTTATGGGGATATTGAAAAAGCACTTGACGAAAAGGAGTTGAATCCGTCAAATTGGGTGTTTTCGGCAAAAGTTATGTATGCGGGTCAACCAGACTTTTATGGCAAAAGAGATGCTGTCTATGATGCAGAAAAATTAGTTGAAAATCAGTTAAAAGATGCCATAGAATATTTTCTTGCCAATAGTGACAACCAAATACGAGTAGTCAATATTTCTCTTGGGAATAGCGATGAAATATGGCATAAAACTTATAAACTCCAACTTCCTCTGGCCGCTTTGATAGATGAATTGGCATATAGTTTTCCCAATGTTGTTTTTATTGTTTCAACCGGAAATCAGCATCCCCAAAATATTTTCTCTTCGATTAAGGAGATTGAAGACCACTACCCCCAATATCTTGTCAACGACGAAAACTATAAAATTATCAATCCGGCTACAGCGGCTTTGGCCTTGACTGTCGGTTCCATTGCACAGCCTGTGAGGTTTAAAAATGAACGCTATGGCGATGAAAAAATAAAAACAGCAGTAGCTAAAGAAAATCAACCATCGCCTTTTACACGAAGCGGGCCGGGAATAAATGAAATGGTTAAGCCGGAATTAGTTGAATATGGCGGGAACCTTATTCTATACAAT
>BNVA01000060.1 GCA_025997755.1 Spirochaetia bacterium
TGAAGTTGTCCTGCCGTTTTTAAAGTTACAGCCGCCTTCAAAAGAAGACTGGGATACAGCAGAAGGGTTAAATATTTTAAAAAACATGAAAGGCTTACAAGATGCGTACAATAACACGCAGGGTATTTCTTTTGATTATGCGATAGCCGAAAAATGTAAAAAAGTAATAATGATTATGTCGGAATACAACTGGTGCGATGTAGGCAGTTGGGATGAATATGCGAAACAAGAAGAAATTAACGCAGGTACGGAAAACAGCGCAAAAGTATTCAGCATTGACAGTAAGAATGTTTTTGTCCATTCCGATATTCCGGTTGCGTTATGCGTGTTATTGTACGCATCTTGTAAGCCTTTCATGTTTTTTAAAATATTTAACCCTTCTGCTGTATCCCAGTCTTCTTTTGAAGGCGGCTGTAACTTTAAAAACGGCAGGACAACTTCACCCGCATTATTTTTAAATTCATTCAGCATAAAGCCGGTGTTAAATGCAAACATACCGGAGTTCCAAAAAAAATTACCGGATTTAATAAATTTTTCGGCTGTAGCAGAATCCGGCTTTTCCCTAAACGACAAAACAGGAAGTACGCCCTTATCATCTTTATTGCTCATATCCGCTTCAATGTACCCATAGCCGGTTTCGGCTTTAACAGGTTTAATCCCAAACACCGCAAGCCCTTCTTTTTTTGTATATTCCGATAGAACACATGCCTGTTTTGTCCAGACAGATTCCGGTTCAATAATATGATCACTTGTCAGCACAACCATATTACGGCTCTTATTTGCGGTAATTTCCGCAAATATACAGGCTAGGGCAAGAGCGGGCGCGGTATTTTTCGCTGACGGCTCAATTATAAAATACATACATTTTTTTATATTGGAATTGTACAAAGAACATATTTTTTCGATATGCCATTTGTGTTCTTTACCCGCTATGATAATTATTCTTCCGCCTTTAGCCGGTTCTATAACACTAACAGCCCTGTCCAAAGCCGCATTAAAAAATGTATTTTTTTTATCGCCCGGAATATTTAAAAACTGTTTTGGATGGTGCGAGGTGCTGGAAGGCCAAAGCCTTGTTCCCGAACCGCCCGCCATAATAACGCAATCATCAAACATTAGTAATTTTATATTAAATTTATTATCTTTACAATCCGGCGAATTTATAACACAATCTTCTGTAATGCTTTCATATATAGTGCGGCGTTTGCTGCTTATAATTCCCACCCTTTGGGCTATAATCACAATAAATTTTTTTATAGTGCAGATAGCGCCCGGAGGACCGGTTGATCAGGCGATTGCCCAAATGCAGGGATTTGGCGGTGTTTCCAGCGGCGCGGCATTGCAGCGTATTGCCGGCAGTGAGCGCGGAGAGACCGGCGGCAGGACTATGAACGGGGACGGCACATCGAAGTACCGGGGCGCACGGGGTCTTGATGCCGAAGTAATAGCGGAGATTGAAAAACGCTACGGTTTTGATAAGCCCTTAGGTATACGCTATCTTGATATGCTAAAAAATTATGCAACATTTAATTTTGGCGACAGCCTTTTTCGCGGCAGATCGGTTTTAACCCTTATTACGGAAAGACTGCCTGTATCAATTTCGCTTGGGCTTTGGAGTACCCTGATCATCTATCTGGTATCAATTCCGCTTGGTATACGAAAAGCCGTTAAAAACGGAAGCAAATTCGATAACTGGACAAGCGGAGCCATCATCATAGGAAACGCGATACCCTCATTTTTATTTGCGGTACTGCTGATAGTACTTTTTTCGGGCGGCTCTTTATTAAAAATATTTCCGTTACGCGGTTTAATTTCTACAAATTTTGCCGATCTGAGTTTAGGCGGCAAGATAGCGGACTATTTTTGGCATATATGCCTGCCGACCGTTGCTATGGTCATAGGAGGATTTGCCAGTTTGACTATGCTAACAAAAAATTCGTTTTTAGATGAGATTCACAAACAGTATGTAATGACCGCAAGGGCAAAGGGACTTACCGAAAAATCAATACTCATAAAGCATGTTTTCCGTAATGCTATGCTCATAATTATTTCGGGTTTTCCGGCGGCATTTATCGCCATGTTTTTTACCGGCAGCATTCTTATCGAGACAATTTTTTCTTTGGACGGAATAGGACTTTTGAGCCTTGAATCAACCATGCAGCGTGATTATCCGGTATTTTTTGCCTCACTCTACATTTTTACGCTTTTAGGGCTTTTACTTAATATTTTAAGCGATCTTATGTACACAGCCATAGACCCAAGGATTGATTTTGAGGGCAGAACATGAGCAGACGTTGGACACGCTTTAAAAATAACCGGCGCGGGTTTATATCGCTTATCATTTTTTTAATTCTGTTTGTTTTAAGCCTTTTTTCCGAATTTGTTGCCAATGACAAACCGCTTTTGGTGCGTTATAACGATAAATTTTATTTTCCTGTTGTTAAAAATTATTCCGAGCTTGAGTTCGGCGGGGAATTCGATATAAACGCCGATTACCGCGATCCCTATATTGCGGACTTAATCGAAGAAAAGGGTTGGATGCTGCGTACTCTAATACCTTTTAGCTACGACACGATCAATTACGATCTGCCTAAACCTGCGCCTTCACCGCCTACACGGGAAAACTGGTTTGGCACGGACGACAGAGGACGCGATGTCGCGGCACGGCTTTTGTACGGCTTTCGTATCTCGGTACTGTTCGGGCTTACGCTTACTGTTTTCAGCTCAATAATCGGTATAACGCTGGGGGCATTGCAAGGATACTACGGCGGCATTTTCGATATTATCTTTCAACGCTTTATGGAAGTTTGGTCGGGAATGCCCACCCTGTTTATGCTGATAATTTTATCATCTGTGGTAGAGCCTAATTTCTGGTGGCTATTGGGAATTACCCTGTTATTCGGCTGGATGAGCCTTGTAGGTGTGGTACGCGCGGAATTTTTGCGTACGCGCAATTTTGAATATGTACTTGCCGCCCGCGCCATGGGAATAAAGAACAGCCGCGTAATGTTTGTCCATATACTGCCTAACGCAATGACAAGCGCCCTTAGCTACCTGCCGTTTATTTTAGGCGGCTCCATTACAACGCTTACCTCGCTGGATTTTCTGGGTTTCGGGCTGCCTTCCGGCTCACCATCGCTTGGTGAGCTTTTAGCTCAGGGCAAGGCAAATTTACAGTGCCCGTGGCTAGGTATAGCCGCCTTTGCAGTCTTGGCAATCACTTTGAGTCTGCTAGTCTTTATAGGCGAGGCGGTACGCGATGCCTTTGATCCCAGGAGAAGTTGAATGTTAGAAGGAAATATTAACCAAAATGAAAGAGAACATCAATAAAAAGAATAACGTTTCAACATCAACCGGCGGGTTTCGTACAACTTCTGCCGTTCTTGTTGAATACAAAAATTTTAAAGCCGTCTTCGGCAATATGGATTCCAAAGGTTCGATACCAAAGGAAGTTGTTCACGGGATTAACCTTTCAATAGGAGTAAATGAGATTGTCGCCCTTGTAGGAGAGAGCGGCAGCGGTAAAACCGTGAGCGCTCAGGCTCTGCTGCGCTTGCAAAGCGAGGACTGGATTCACTACCCGGAAGGCGAACTTCTTTTTGAGGGGCGGGATATTCTAAAGATGAAGGAGCCGGAGCTTAGGAGTTTACGCGGAAGCGAAATAGCAATCATCTTTCAAGAACCCATGACCAGCTTAAACCCGTTGCAGCGCATAGAAAAACAACTTTCCGAATCTTTATTTTTACACAGAGGAATGGGAGCGAAAGAAGCGGCTCCTGTTGTTATCGAAGCGTTAAAACGTGTAGGCTTGCGTAACGCGGAAAAGCGGCTTTCGGCATTTCCGCATGAGCTTTCCGGCGGGGAGCGGCAGCGGGTTATGATAGCGCTGGCGTTACTCAACAAGCCTAAACTTCTTATAGCCGATGAGCCTACAACGGCGCTTGATGTTACCATTCAGGCTCAGATTTTGGATTTGCTGCGGGAATTGCAAAAAGAATACGGTATGTCGGTACTGTTCATTACACATGACCTAAACCTTGTGCGCCGCATAGCAAAGAGAGTCGCCGTTATGCAAAACGGTAATATCATTGAGCAGGGTTCTACCGAAGAAGTATTTGCAAACCCAAAGGAAGAGTACACCCGCCTTTTGATTGGTACGGGCGATGGGGATTTAAGAAACAAGATACCGGACAATTCTACTGTTGCCGCTTCTGTTAAGGATTTAAAAATTCATTTTCCGGTAAAAAAAGGTTTTTTTAGGAAAACCAACAGTTATATAAAAGCGGTAGACGGTGTTGATTTTGAACTTTTAAGAGGGGAGACTCTTGGAGTTGTAGGAGAGAGCGGCAGCGGTAAAACGACACTCGGCAAGGCATTGCTGCGTTTGCAGTCAAGTTCGGGAATTATAAGCATAGACGGGCAGGAAATACAGGATTTGAACGAAAATAAACTGCGTCCGCTGCGCCGCAAGATGCAGATCATTTTTCAAGACCCCTACGGCTCACTTTCACCGCGTATGACGATACGCGATATAGTAGGCGAGGGGCTTATAATTCACAACTTGTGCCCAAAAGAACAGCGCGAGGAGCTTGTGATAAATGCCCTGCGTGAAGTTGGTATGGATAACAGGGAATTCCTTAACCGTTACCCTAACGAGTTTTCAGGCGGACAGCGCCAGAGGATAGCAATAGCGCGTAGTTTGGTTCTTGAACCTGAAGTTCTAGTTCTCGACGAGCCTACCTCCAGTTTGGACAGGGCAATTCAATTTCAAGTTGTAAAGCTGCTGGTGGATTTACAGGAAAGACACAAACTGTCATATATTTTTATAAGCCACGACCTTCGCATAGTCCGCAGCCTTTGTCATAAAATTATCATTATGAAATCCGGCAGGGTAGTAGAGGCGGGAACGGCGGACGAAATTTTTAATAACCCAAAAGAAGATTACACACAAACATTGATTAAAACCGCGTTTGAATAGGAAGAGCACTTGAAGGGGGAAAGCCCCCTACGGGCGCACACGGTTGCGCCCTACCCCCACAAAAATTCCCTTTTGCCGCATTCCGCCTGCGGCTCGGAGATTACAAGATGCAGCGCTTCCAGAATTTTCTTGCGAAGAACTATAAAATCGTCGGCATTCCTGTCCCGGATTTCCCCCATGTTCACGTCAAAAATATTTATAATTTGACCAGGTCGTGGTGTCATGATCATTATGCGGGTGCTTAGGGCTATGGCTTCGTCCACATCATGGGTAACCATAACCATCGTTGTATTGGTTTTGTTCCACACATCAAGCAGCAGGTTTTGGAGTTCTATGCGCTTAAAGGCATCTAAAGCCCCCAGCGGTTCGTCCAATAGCAGTACCTTTGGTTCGTTTATCAATGCCCGGATTATCGCTACCCGCTGTGCCATACCGCCTGAGATTTCATGGGGGTAGGATTTTTCAAAACCCGTAAGCCCAATCATCTCGATATAGTTTTTTACCCTACCTTCCTGTCCCTTGTACACTCCCCGTGCTTTTAGCCCCATGGCAACATTTTCATGGACAGTAGCCCAGGGAAACAGGGTAGACTGCTGGAATACATAACCCTGTTCATGGCTGGGTCCGGTAATGATCTGCCCGTCAATGGCAAGGCTTCCCGACTGTGGACGGTCAAGACCCGCGATGAGCCTTAGCAGAGTCGTCTTACCGCAGCCCGATGGTCCCACGATGGAAGCAAATTCACCTTTTGCGATCTCCAGATCAATATCCTTCAAGGCATGCAGAGGATTTCCATTTGTGTCCCTGTATATCCGGTTGACTTTTTTTATGTTGATTAAGGCGGCGCCGTTCATTTCAAGATACCCCTTTGCCAGCGAAGAACATAACTGCGTATTGCGCCAATTAGGGCAAGGATGAGCGCAAATTCCACGGCTATAATAATGATGGCGGCGTAAACCTTTGAGTAAGCGCCCCAGCCCTTTGCCCAGTTGATATAGTAGCCCAGCCCTGCCTTGGCTCCCACCATTTCCGACACAATCAGGGTGGTAAAGGAAAAGGCGGTGGCAGTCATTATACCGGTAAACATACTGGGCATGGCGTGCGGGATTGCGATACGGACTAACAGAAACCTGTTGTCCGCCCCCAGTGTTTTTGCAACATCAAAAAACGATCTGGGCGTGGCTATGATTCCCGCAGCCATCATTGAGGAAACAGGAAACCATGAGGAAATAAAAATCAAAAATACACCGGTGGTAAAACTGGTGGGAAGGATCGCTAGAGCTATGGGAAGCCATGCCACTGCCGGAATTATACCCGTAACCCTGATAATTGGAGATAGCCAGTAATCCCATTGCCGGTTCCAGCCTATTAGTATTCCTGTGGTTAGTCCCAGTAGAGTGCCTGTAATCATACCCGCAAAAAAGAGGCGCATGGAATAGAGTGTGCTTCGCAGCAGCAGGAACCGGTCATCGTACATTACGCTGAAAATTCCAGCCATGCCCGGAAAATATGGCAGGGGTAGAATTGCGCTTTTGGTGGTGAGCAGCTCCCATATTGCCATTGCCGTGCCGCCGGCAAAAATAAACTGCGCCTTGTGGTAAAATTTCCTGCGGAAATCCGGTCTTTTTAGGGTGAAAAAATACAAAAACAACAGCGCCGCCAAAAAGACGCTCAGAATTACCGTATAAAATTGGTGCTGGACATGCTCCACCGAGGGAACAAACACCGTTACTGCCAACGCCGCGGCAAATGCCAAAACCGCCGCCCAGAACCAGATTTGCGTTTTGGGCTTCCAGTAGACCTTATCCTCCGCTATCTTAGAATCATCATACCATTTTTGCTTTACCATGGTGTATTACTTTATACCAGAAAATTTGTAAAGGTAAAACTGCTGCATTCCTTCGTGTCTGCCTTTACTAATCCGCCTTTTTACGTTACTTTAATGGTGTATGAAAATTTCTTTTCGTAAAAAAAGTTTAATTGGTTTTCTACTTTTGCTTGTTCAGGCGGCTGTTGCATTTGGACAGCAGAAACCGGATGCCCTTGCCGCTTACCGCGCCGGACGCGATCTTGAAAATGCAGGCAGGATGGCAGATGCCGAAATAAAGTACAGCGAGGCTATACAAATATGTATGGACGAGATCAATTCACAAGCCTCAACTATGGATACCTACGCAGTACTTACATGGACATTGCAGCGGCAAAAAAAGTACAACGAAGTAATATCACGCGGTCAGGAGGCGTTGAGGATCATCGCCGATTACAGAGTTATCGAGACCATGGGCGAGGCGTATTTTTATTTAAATAATTTTCCTGCGGCTCTTGCGAGTATGCAGCGTTATGCGAATCAGTTACCCAATGGCGACCGCGCTCCAACCGCATATTTTTTTATAGGCGAGATTTACCGCTATCAAAAAAAATACAACTATGCCGACATAGCCTATACTACTGCCTTGCAGCTTGCGCCTGGTATGTCGCTGTGGTGGTACCGGCTTGGAACCGTCCGTGAAGCTGTGGGCGATAACCGTTATGCGCAAGACGCCTACGAAAGGGCTTTAAAAATAGATCCGGAATATACACAGGCAAGAGATGGCTTAGCCCGTGTAAAACGGGATCGCGCTTAATGCCGCAGTTCAGGGGAGAGCGGCTGGGACGCCTCATACAGGAAAAAGTAGGCGCTTTCATTGTTGAAGGCAAGATAAAAGATCACCGTGTTGATTCGTTTTTATCAATTACCCGTGTAGATGTTTCGCGCGACCTTTCGTATGCCGATGTGTTTGTATCAAGTTTTAAAACGGAAGACGGCTTAAAAAAAGGCGTAGAGGGTTTACAGAGTGCGGCGGGATTCATTCAGGCAAAACTTGCCGCGCTTATGCACATACGCAAAACGCCGCGCCTGCGTTTTCATGCCGATACAGGCGTGCGTGAAGGTTTCGATCTTATACAAAAAATAGACGAGCTTGTAAAACCTGCCGCGCAGGAAGGCGGGGCACCGGTTACAGAATGACTACAAAATGTTGTTACCCTGTACTAAAGAAAACATAGAAAGAGCGGCGAAGATACTTTCGGGCGGCGGTTTGGTTGCGTTTCCCACGGAAACGGTTTACGGACTTGGCGCGGACGCTTTCAACAAAGAAGCCCTTGTAAGAATTTTTGAGGTAAAAAGCCGTCCTTTTTTTGATCCCTTGATTGTTCACATAGCAGATTTGGACAGCTTACACAGGCTTGTTAATTTTGACGTTATGTGCAATGCGGCAAAACAAAATTTAAAATCGTTATGCGAAGTTTTATGGCCCGGCGCTCTTACGCTTGTCCTTCCGAAAAATGATGATGTTCCGCTTTTGGCTACGGGCGGGCTTGAAACCGTAGCGGTGCGTTTTCCGGATAATGAAACCGCCCTCAATTTGATAAGGTTTTCTACAGGGGCTATCGCCGCGCCGAGCGCGAATCCTTTCGGATATTTATCGCCTACGCGGGCGAAACACGTTGAAGATCAACTTGGAGATAAGGTTGATATAATTCTTGACGGCGGAAAAACAGCCATAGGAATCGAGTCTACGGTTTTAGACTTATCCTGTACCCGCCCAAAAATACTACGGCAGGGCGGCGTAGAACAAGAAAAGATTGAAAAAATAATCGGCAAAATTGATAACCAAATCGAAAAGACTTACGAAGCCAATCAAAAGATAAGCTCGCCTGGACAGTTAAAAAGCCATTATTCCCCAAAAACAAGGCTTATTCTTCATAAAACCAATGAAATAATTTCTATGCCATTTGAGAAAAAGGAAGCCTTTCTCTTTTTTGACGATAATTCCGCGCAGCATTGGCGGGAATTCAACAAAAATGAGTGTAATATCAAACAAAATTGTGTGTTTATACTTAGTTTTGAAGGCGATTTAAACGAAGCTGCTGCGAATTTATTTGACATTCTCCATAAAATCGACAGTTTAGGTTTTAATATCATTCATGCAGAATATGCGGCGGATTTTGGCTTAGGGCGGGCTATCAATGACCGACTTGCGCGGGCGGGGGTTAAGGTTTAGGCTTGTTAGCAATGAAAGCTGAAATTTTCTCGTTATGTGATTTTGCGCAGGAAAACGGCGGAAAACTCACCATTGTAGGCACCTTTGATACGATTTTGACACGCGCGTTTCCTTGTGTACATCCGCAGCTTTCCGTAGTGATACGTCTGCGATTTACTATCGGAGAATTTTCACGGCACGATTTCCGCATCGAAACAAAGGATTTAGACGGAGAAATGTGTATGGAGGCAGTTTCCGGTACTATTGAGGTTAAGGGAGTCGGCAACGCAACCGCCGTGTCTCATCTTGTTTTTAATATCAATAATCTGCGCTTTAAGGGACCCGGCGTGATAAACTTTATTCTTTACATAGACGGCAAAGAGATAACATCAATTCCGCTTTATATTCGCAAAGGATAATTCGGGCAGCGCTGTCTTTGAGGCGGCTGCGGCTTTGTTTTCAAGTTTAATTGCTTCAAAAACTTCCTCGCGGTACACTTTTACGTTTTTAGGCGCATCTACGCCTATACGCACCTGATCGCCTCTCACTTCGATTATAGACAGTGTGATATTGTCATTGATTATGATTTTTTCATCTTTTTTACGTGTAAGGATAAGCATTTATTTTTCCGGCGAGGTGATTTTATACGATGCCCCGCCGTCCTCCGAATCAGAGAGTTCCTGCATGATATTGTGCTTGGTTTTCCAACGCGGATCGCTTAGAATAAGCTGCTTGCCGGAATGATTTTTTTTGTTGATCACAATGGGACCCTGCAAGTTTGCCGTCATAGGACTGCCGTCCGCCGGTATCGTAACTATCGAAAAAACCAGCGCCGTATCCGGCGAAGAAACATCAATGTCCGCAAGCTCATTATCTTCAACATTAAGCTCGTAGTCGGAGCGGAAAAGAAAGGGACTAATTAGGACAAATGCCGTTCCCGCACTTTCCACAGATTGAAGCCAATAAAACGGCTGACGTTCCGCGTCAAGCAAAAAATATTCCTTGATCGATTCAAACCCGAACAGACCCGCCGGAAATGTGATCTTTTGGCGCTCATCAACTTCGATTATCCCATAAGCCTTTGTTGAAATTTTCAATTCTTACCTACCTTAAAATTATCTTAAAAAATCTAACAGGGTTACCGGAAGGATTTTAGCCGCAGTCTGCAGCGCCGCTTTATGCGCCATATCCATCATGCCTAGTTCCATAGCCGCGCTGGCAAGGTCTAAACCGGATTCACGGCTCAATGTTTCGTTGACATTTGGTATCTCTTTGTTGAGCCGCTGCCATGTCATCTCCACACGCTCTGCACGGCTCCCCATGTCCGCGATACGCGCTTGAAGATTATCCATAGCCTGATCCATGCCTCCCAACCCCTGTCCGCCAATATAGTTCTGATCCCCTGAAAGCATTGCGTTACGAAGCCCTATAACCACATCAAAAAGCGAACCCCCGGAAACCCTTGCTCCGGCTGCAAAATTCGGCGCTCCCTGTACGGAATTCCCCGATGTCAGTCCCAAATCCTGCAACACCCGTCCGCCTTCGGCATCTTCTAAAGTGATAAGGTGAGCGTCCGTCCCTTCAAGCGTTCATCGATCTTGAAACACTTGGCATAAC
>BNVA01000061.1 GCA_025997755.1 Spirochaetia bacterium
GGTATTAGAGCCGATTATAGTGACGAATACATAAAACATATTTTTCATCCACTCTTATCCTTACCTCATGTTATATATTATTTATATAACATGAGGTAAGGATAAGAGTGGATGAAAAATATGTTTTATGTATTCGTCACTATAATCGGCTCTAATACCAATAAAAAGGATTTTTTTATAATTATCAAGAACTGCTGCCCTAAATACACCGGAAAATTTTAGATTTTTTACCAAAACGACTGTCTGTAAGTTTATGGCATCATAGTATTCAGTTGGATATTTCTCTATTTCGTACTTTAGCAATTTGGTATAATAATTTTGTTTTCTTTTATCAAGTTTTTCATACGACACACTATTCCATGTATCTCTATACTCATCAAATGCGATTACTGGTATTGCATAAGCATTTAATATGCAAAAAATGAATGTGCAAAGACAACATATTCTTTTCATCCACTCTTATCCTTACCTCATGTTATATAAATAATATATAACAATATATTCATTGTCAATACATTTTTTATATTATTTTTACACTAAATTGGCCAAAATTGCACATAACGTGAAAGGTTTGCGACGTTTTGGCGGCCCGAATAAGGGCTTGCGTAGCAAGACCAGGGCCGCCAAAATGTGGGTGGAGTGAGCCGTGGGAAGGAGCGTAGCGACTGACCTAGGCGAACGGAACCCGGAGGGGCTTTAGCCCCGAACCGCAAACCGTATGTTATGTGCCGTTGTTTTTCGCCCCCGAACCCTCGCCCCGCTTTCAAGGTTGCGCGGAGCAATAAAAAAACTGCTACAAAGCCGTGCGCCAAGGATGGCGCACGGTGCTATCATATATGGGCATTAAATTATTATGTTTGCTATTTCCTTATCACATTCTTCAATAATATAATACGGCACTATTTCAAAATCACAAGGATTTAATTGAAATAAATAGTCGTTTTCAATATGATATGTTTCATTCACAAATTTTTTAATTACATCATTATCGTCAAAATCATCAGTAGTTTCATCAACCTTAATTATACGGTATATTTGAAGTTTTTCATAACCACTATTAGAATTGTTATATAATTCAACCATTCGTTGTATGTTTTTCACCTTACCTAACTCATCTGTATATGAGAAATTTGGTACATACGCTTTTATTGCTTCCGTACCATTACCCATTTCCTCAACTGTCATTTCACGGTCAGGATTATCTCCTTCGCGAAATGTTGGAACCTCTCTTTTTTTGAACAGGTTCGATAATAATTGCCATGCGCAGTCTTTCTCGCCATTCAATTCAAAAAGGCGTCTTAAATATATCAACTTATTTATATTTTCATTTAAATTGGCAATGTTTGTTTCAACGATTGTTTTTACCGACATAACTTTTTCTTTGCTTATTGCGAATTCAGACAAATTTCCATTTGAATTGTGAAGAAAAAATGCCGTTGCATGAAATTTACGCTTCATTGTATAAACTGCATCAATGATAATTCCAAAATCATGGGTTAATAAGAGGACGGTTTTCCCTTTCAAACTTCTTTTGTTTTTCAGGAAAAGCATTTGTAATATTGCAAATTTCTTGTTTTCATCGAAAGATGAAATTGGATCGTCAAGGACTATTAAATCCTGGTTGTTTTTAATAACATCATACATAAATAACACAAGCGCAAACGCATTTCTTTCGCCAAAACTGAGTGTTTTATCGGCACCTGATATAGCAGAATCAAAATCATTATGCTTTAATTTTAACTTATAAGAACCTGCCTTGTCGTCTTCAATAAGTACATTATAATGATAGCCAGCATATTTGAGAAAATCATTTATTTCAGTTTGATATTCTTGAATATTTTTGGCAATGAGTAGTTTTTGCTGAGCTACCTCGCCTTTTATTTTTCCTGCTTTTTCCAATAGTTTATCTATCGCTTCGTTTATCACGCCTACTTTTTCAAGTGAAAGAGAAGACTTTAAATGGCCCAGGGGGTCTATATTAATTTTGTATTTACCTAATTCAGCAACAATATCATCAACATTCTTGAATGCATTAAAACCTAATTCTTTAGTCTTCTGTAAATAATTATCAAAAATGATAATTTGATTATTTATTTCAAAAAGAATATTTTTCTGTCCGTCATCTAAAGCATTTGCTCCCTTTGATATTTTTTCAATTTCTGCATTTGTAGTTTCTGTAAAATATGGTGTAAGTTTAGAAAAAAGATCTAACATTGTATTAACATATTCAATATATTTTGCTTCAAATTCTTCTCCTACTTTTAGAACAATTGCCTTGGTTTCCTGTATTTCAGTACTTGTGCAATATGGGCAACAATCAGATACTTCTAAAAAGTTTTTCCCGGATAATTGCCATTGAAGCCATTTTATTGCGTTTTCATTTTTAAGAAATGGTCTATATGGTTCCAATTCTTCTGGAATATGTTCAAGCTTATTCCCATTGGCGAGTCCTCGACCAAAAGTACCTGTTGTGGAAAAGCTTGATTTGGTAGCTTTAAAAGCCTTGATAAACTCACCCATAACATTTTGCAATGTATTTAATTCTTCATTTGTTTGAAAAACGGTTTTAATTTCAGACATTAAGTTGTCGATTTCTGTAAGATGTTGTATATATTTTTCTGTTTTTATAAAAATTTCAAAACTGTTTTTTACTAATTCGTCTTGCTGAAAAGTATATTGACGTAAATAATCTTCATCAAAACAAGCTATTGTTCCAATACTTTCTGTACCAGTAACACTTGGTTTTTTTGTGTCATCTTGAATGTTTTTATATTTGAACGGTGTCATTTTTCCCAAACCGTCAGCATTTTGAGCTATTTTATAATACAGTGCTTTAGAAATCGTAGTCTTTCCAGTACCATTTATAGCATACTTTATATTCAATGCCCCTTCTTTCAGTGAAATTTGGGAAAAATCAATGTTATTACAATTCCTTATTTCTATATCCATATTTACCCTCTTACAAAATCAGATTTCCGGTCTTTATGTGCCCGTCCCACAAAGAGCGGATGGCGGGCACCTCATTTACGCAATAACCGCTTCCACTATCGGCGACCACGACCCCTGCTCGCCTTTGCCATTTTCATAGCACGTTGCATAATAAGCCGTTTTTGCCTTGTCCGCTTCCGTGTGGGGTACGGTGTGGGTTGCCTTTCGGATGAATTTCGTCTTGGGTAAATCGGCGCCCGATGCCGGTTTTTCGCCGCCCTCCTGCCCGCAAAAAGTCGGGTGAGTGTCCGTCTTAGCGACTACCGCTTCTAACCTTCACTTTATATATCATGGTAACCTATCTTGAGATATTCAAAATGCGACATTATCAGCATTCTTTTTGTTGATACAAATTGCGAACATTCCTGTTTATAAAAGAGTTTAGACCTTTGCCTTCATTTGCAAGTTTTTTCATCTTTGCTATATTCTGACACCCTGCACTAGAATTTGTATAGAGATAGATATGTCCATCACTAAATTTAACCCTAACATAGTCTACGCCATATTCGTATGCCATAATACCAGAGCCGCCACCTACATTTTTATAGTTTTCCATTATTTCCTCCCGCCGTACATTCTGTAGAAACCCAGCCAAAAGCCGTCTGTTTGGCAGTGTCGGCGAGTGTCTTCGTCCATTTTCCCGCCAAATCGACCAAATCCTGTTCCCGCGCGGGAATCCTATTCCCTTTGTGCCATATCAGCACCTCCTATTTCACCAAGTCTATCATAGTTTTTGATTTTTTGTAAGTAGCTGGAGCATAGTCTGACGGTTTCAGGGGCAAGTCTGGTGGTTCAAGAGGCAAGTCCGACAGTTCCAGACTGAAGTCTGGTAGTTCCAGGGACAAGTCTAGCGGTTTCAGACTGTAGTCTGGTGTTGTCGGGGGCAAGTCTGGCGGCTTAAGACTGTAGTCTAGCGGTTTTTGGGGTAAATTTTACGACTTACAAAGGCCGAATTCCTTTGAAGCTCCCGCAACTAGCCTAGAAAGTTTCAGAAATCTATGGTATACTGAATTTGATGTTCCCCAAGGGACATTTGAGATTATTGGGAGGAATTAGCAAGATGACGATACTCTCTTTATTTTCAGGCGCGGGAGGTCTTGATTTGGGACTGGTCATGTCGGGTAACTCCGTTGTTTGGGCAAATGACATTGACGCAAACGCCGTTGAAACATATAGAAATAATATCGGGCATCATATAAACTGTGCCGATATAAACGATGTGCGCCCGCCAACACTTCCCAATACCGATGTTGTTGTTGGCGGCTTTCCCTGTCAGGGTTTTTCACTGGCGAATTTACGGCGGCAAATTGACGATGAACGCAATAAGTTGTATAGGCATTTTTACAATGTCATTAAAGAAAAACAGCCAAAATATTTTATCGCTGAAAATGTTAAAGGAATACTCAGTCTAGACGGCGGGAATGCCATAAAAACAATTGTAAAAGAGTTTTCCGAAGCTGGATACAACACGACCTATAAACTACTTAATATGGCTGATTACGGTGTGCCGCAAAATCGCCAGCGCGTTGTTATAATTGGACAACGGAAAGATTTAGGCGATGTGCTATATTTTAATTTTCCTGAAAAAACTCATGGTGCGGATGGTAAACCGCTAAAATGGGTTTCAATAAAAGAGGCGATAAACCACTTTCCCAACCCCGATAGCGAAAATAACATTCCTAATCATATTTATTCATCATATAAAGTTGAATATCGCAACTTTACCGGACATCGCCAGACCAACCCTAATAAACCATCGCCGACCATTTTGGCGCGTGGGAACGGTAAGGGCGGCGTGTGCGCCATTCCACATTACAACGGAAAACGCAGATTAACAATCCGCGAAAGTGCAAGCGTTCAAACATTCCCCGAAAATTTTGTTTTCTCAGGTACGCTTGGTTCATGCTATAGGCAAATTGGAAACGCGGTGCCGGTAAAATTCGCACAGTTGTTAGGAACTGAATTAATCCGTTTGGAGAAAACGGGTTTATGAACGTGGTTTCTTTATTTTCCGGCGCGGGAGGGCTTGATTTAGGTTTTATTCAGGCCGGACATACCATCGTTTGGGCAAATGACGTATACACCGACGCTGTGGAAACATACAAAAAAAATATCGGTGAACATATTGTTGAATGCGATATACACAAAATCTCCTGTGATGCAATTCCCGATTGTGATATAATCATCGGCGGTTTTCCCTGTCAGGGTTTTTCTGTAGCAAATACAAAAAGAACTGTTGAAGACAAACGTAACGAATTATATAAGCAGATGATTAGAATAATCAAAAACAAACAACCTAAATTCTTTCTTGCCGAAAATGTTAAAGGATTATTAAACATTGGAAAAGGCGAAGTAATTAAGATGATTGTAAAAGATTTTACCAAAATTGGGTATAGGGTGAAATATGAATTATTGAACGCCGCCGATTATGGCGTTGCGCAACTGCGCCAGCGGGTAATAATTGTCGGTGTCCGCAATGATATTGATTTTGAATATATGTTTCCGCAAAAGCAATTTAACGAAGACGGCAGCAACGGATTTAAGCGCTGGGTAAGCGTAAAAGATGTTTTGCATGATTTTCCCGATCCTGACCAGCCGAATGAATTGAAAAATCACGAATATTCAAAATATAAAATAACCGTTAGCAAATACTTAGGGCACCGTCTCATTGATCCCGAAAAACCGGCACCAACAATTACGGCAAGGGGTGATGAGCGCGGCGGGGTTGTTGTAATTCATCATTACAACAACAAGAGGCGGATGTCTTGCCGTGAACTTGCTACCGTGCAATCGTTCCCGAATGATTTTGTCTTTGCGGGAAACCGTTCTTCGGTTTATCGGCAAATTGCAAATGCCGTTCCGCCGCGTTTGGCTTTCATGGTTGCAAGCGGCTTTAATAAATATAAAGGGGTGTAATAATGCTTGAAAAAAACTATATTCCAAAATTGCCGTTCCCTGATTTCAAGTGGAAGTGGGCGAGTCTGCAATGCACCGAAAGCCTCAACGACCCCGTAATTCTTCTTGGCGTATTATTCCGCATGCGCAAACTGGAAACAAACGGACTAAAATATAGTTCGCCTGAATTTGCACATGAATTGGAAGAATTGTCAAACGATGTTAAAGACTCTATCGGTATAAATCTTGCAGGAAGAACCGGGGAACGTAACCTTATCAGAAATTCAGGGCAATACTGGCGTGCAGTCGGTTTGCTTGAAGATGGGGACAGAACGGGGCTTATACATCTCACCGAATTTGGCCGCCGTGTTGCCGACCGTGATGTAACACAAACCGAATTTGCCGCTATTACAATTCAAACATTCAAACTGCCAAATATAAAAATACAAAACACGGATGAATGTCAAATGTGGCTTGATAACGGTCTTGTGTTATATCCATTGCGTTTACTTTTAAGTATTGCCAAAGAACTTAACGCGCAAGGGGAATATTTTATTACAACAGAGGAATTGATTAAAATTGTTATTCCTCTTTCATCAAATCCTAATACAACAGTAGATGATTATATACATTTCATTTTATGGTATCGCGCAAAAGAAATAACACTCATCGGATGGCCTGACTGTTGCCCGCGTGATAATGACACACGGATTGCGCGTGAATATTTATTATTCCTTTCAAATTATGGCTATCTTGTAAAGACCCAAGGTAAAACTCGTATGGCTGAACAATACGCCTATAATTCGCTCCTTGACAATGAAATTACAAGTATTCTTGCGGAAAAAACATCAGACCAATCGCTTATACAAGCTGTTACACAAATTCGCACAAAAGAAATTGCCGCAGAAATTGAGAAAAAACGTGTTGACGAAAATACTCGCACACGGCCAAATCAGGCGAAATTCAGAAAAGAGATTTTGCAAGCCTGTGAACGGTGTATAATTACCAACGTTACAATGCCCGAAGTTTTGGAAGCGGCTCACATTAAGCCTTTCAAATACCACGGGGAAGATACTGTTGCTAATGGGTTTGCTATGCGAATGGATATACATTTATTATTTGATTCCGGCCATTTGCGAATTTCCGAAAAAGGCGATATTCAATTATCGACACGAGCACGAATGGATTATGGTGCTACCATTCCTCCGAGAATTGTTTTACCCAATTTTACAAACACAGAATTTCTAAAATGGCGTTGGGAAAATTATAATGGATTGTAATTTATAATAATTTACGAAGCGGCGGCACGGATGCCGCCGTGCCCGAACCATTTCAGTTTTTTTATTGCTTTCTGACTACTCCCAGCCTTCAAGGTTGCGCGGCCTTGGGACGAAAAATAATGGCACATAACGTGAAAGCTATACGACATTTTTGCGGTTGCGATAAAGGAAACCGTAGGTTTCCAGCAACCGCAAAAATGTGCCGGAGAAAAACCCCACAAAGGCCATAGGCCGACTGGGGTTTTTCGTAGGCCAAGCCGCTACTGCGGCGCAGCGTGTAGCGTATGTTATGCGATGTGCCCGATTTACAATTATTCCCTTAAAATCGTGAAATATCAATATTTATTTTTCCAGAATGATATTTTCGATGACAGTCAGGACACAACGTCAAAATATTTTCATTTATTGCAGGACCACTTTCAGAATATTTTATTAAATGATGCCCATGATTACCTTCAAATTGTTTTAAACAAAGCATACAAGTATAAAACTCCAACTCCTTACCTTCTTTTTGAACTATTAAATGCTCATTTGGTCTATTTTTCCCCATCCGATTTATCCTCAATGGCCAAAGCCTTTTTAATTTCTTTGGTCAAATTCTTAATTGGTGCTTTCACTGTTGTTCCCCTTCCTTGTGGAGCGATTTCACTTTTTGCATCTTCTATCCTATGCGTTAATTCCCGTGCCTGTGGTTCGGTTATCCCCTCAACCTTTGCCCATATTGCAAAATCGTTATTTTCTTTTGGCAAATCTTTTGTTGGACAAGTTTTACTGTTATGTCCTGATTCGCCACAAATTGAACACGCCATTATTACTCCTAAAAACTTGTTATTTCAATTTTGCCTTTTTTATGAACAATACGTTTAGTTTTGCCAGTTTTAAAAGTTATTAACAAACTTTCGGGATTAATACGAAAAATATTATTGTCCATTTCGATAATAAATATTTCCACCTCACCATTCTTCTTCTTTATTGCCAATTTATCATCCGAAAAGCCGATAACCTCATCACTAACATCTAAAATTTCAATTTTCATTTCAGATACTCCTTAAAGTCATCATACAATAAATAATTATATTTGTCAATCATTTTTTAATTAATTATTTTTGAAAAGTTTCGGGCATTTCGCAAACCGTATGTTATGCGAAGTGCCCATTGCTTAAAATATTTATTTAACATATTTTTTTGCCAATGCAATTGTAAATGCTGTAGGAAAAAGAAAACCAAACATTCTTTCAAGATAATTCATAATAATAATTAATGTATCTTTACTTTCAATTTTAGCACCTAAGAATGAATCTAACGACAAATATAAATATCGTATTATTTCATCTAAATCAAATAAAACAAATCCATTTCCAAAACTATTTATATTAGTTGTATAATATAATAAAATTGCAAATAATATTATTATTCCTATACAAGACAATATAATTCTACCAGGAAATAAAAAATATCCAAAAAATACCCTGATGATTTTATTTAAAATACCGTTTTTCAAGCAGTTAATTTTAAGATATTCAATCTTTGTTAAAATCACTGGATTAATTTTAATTTCTGAATCTTTTTCAATAAATTCAAGTGTTGACAAAATACTTGAATTATTTATTCCTTCCGTCATTATTGTTCGTTTTAAATTTCCAATTGTAATACTCTTTCTCAAATAAATACATTGATTTATACTTAAATTAAAATCATCACATTTAATTGGACCTATAAATATTTGATGTATATTATTATGAGAAGTCGATACCATTTTTGCACTAATATACGATATGCCCAAGTCAAGTATTTCACTATTTCCAACAAGCAAGGTAGTAAAGTTGCTATGAGTAATAGCTAGTTTCTTAATTATGCAATTCTGAAAAAGCAAATATTCAATTGGTTTTTTAAATATAGTTTTATATTCAAAAATGATACAGTCTTGAAAAACAATATGGCAATTATTAGGTAATTCAGCAAAATCTATCTGTGAAGCAAATACACAATTTGCAAATGTGATATTGGTAAAAGTACCATTATAAAATTTCACTCTTTCTTTATTAGTAAACACAATGTTTTGTAATATTTTTTCTTCTGAGAATTTTTCGACAAAAGAACATTTCGGAGGTAATGTTTCTTCTGCTGAACCTATGATAAAATCAATATATTTATATTCGTTTAGATGTGATTCTTCGCCTGATATGTGACCAACAAACTTAAAATTTAAGAAATCATTTGGATCTTTTCTCAATAATTCAATTTTGTTTGTTAATGATCGAGTTAATCCTAGTTCGAGTTCCATAATATTTCCATCCTATAAAATATTTTAAATAATTTTAAAAACAATGTCAATGGGCATTTCGCATAACGTGAAAGCTATACGACGTTTTTGCAGTTACGATAAAGGAAACCGTAGGTTTCCAGCAACTGCAAAAATGTGCCGGAGAAAAAACGCACAAAGGCCAAAGGCCGACTGCGTTTTTTCTCCGGCCAAGCCGCTACTGCGGCGCAGTGTATAGCGTATGTTATATGCCGTTTGCCCGTACTCCATTATTTTTTATAAACCATTTATAGAAATTATATTGTTCATAATATTTTTTTACAAAAAGACCTTTATTCATTTCATCATACCAAGGTTTTAAGCCATTATGCAATGCAAATGCTATTGAACATTCATAACGTTCTTCATTTGTTATTATTATTTTATTTTTAATTGGCAACTCTTCAAATGATTTTAATATTTCAGTTGGTGTATTATTGTAAGCAACAAATATAAAAAATAATTTATTATAATTTATTCTTTTTTTCCTTGATTCCCATTTTATTTTTGCATCGTTAAAATCGTTATAATGCTGAAAAAATATTGTTATATCATCAATTTTTCCAACGGGAAAATTGATGTCCCCGCCCCCTAGGGATGTAAAGGTATTTTGTCTTTTATCACTACTTTCCTCAAGATCACAGCTAATATAATATTCAAAATTAGAACAAAATTTTACAAAATCTTCTTGTGGAAATTGTAAGCCAATCGTTGGAGAATAATATTTCATACCATATTTTTGATATAAAAATCCTGCAATACAATTATTGGCAACTATAGTAAGTGTCCCAATTTTATGTAATTTTGGATATAGTAAAATACTATATAATGCATGAGTTTTTTTTATAATATTTTTTACTACATTTTTTAGCCGTTTAAATATTAAAGAAAATGGGTATATCGTTTGCTGTTTCATTTTATCAGAAATTTTCCTTTTTGTCAAGTATGCGAATTGCGCCACGTTAAATCTAACCATTGGAGCACAGATGCGCCAAGTAAAATTCTAACCATAGAAAAACTAAAATCCTTCCTGCGGGACAAAACGCAAGGGGGAAAGGAATGGGATTTACTATGG
>BNVA01000062.1 GCA_025997755.1 Spirochaetia bacterium
TGTCGTGCCTTATAAGCACATTTAATGTGTTTTTAAAAAATATCTATGGAGGACTTATGAAAAAGAAATTAGTCTATGGTTTGATAGCGTTATTTGCGCTGTCATTTGTTTTCACAGGGTGCGACAACGGAACGACGACAAACACCGAATACATCGGCGACAACGTTGTACCCGGCATTAGAATTACCGATGTAGCCGGTTTAAAAAACGCGCTGGCATTGGACCCCTACGGTGCTGCGGTTAATCCCGACACGTATGCTTTGTACAGCACTGCGGATACGAAGGAAGCTTTAGGCGCTTCCCCTGCCCCAATACAAGGTGAGTATGACCCGATGAAGCTGATAAATCAGACAAATGTTATTCCCTATGGCGTTACTCTTAACCTTGGCGGCGGTTCATTTACTGTTACAGGCGGAGATATAACGATAGGCGGCGAACTTCATATTTATAAAGGTGCGCAGCTAATTGGAAATTCAGGTGAAAATGGCGACGGAAGAATCATAATCGGCGAGCATCCCGAATTTTTAAGGGCGGATAACGATCCTCTCCTTGTGCAGCGTGAGATCGCCGGTGATTTAAACTCGCCGCTAAAGTACAAAAATAAAGCAAAAGGTGTGTTACGGGTTTTAGAAGGCGGAGTTCTTGATTTTGATAAGCTTGGTGAAGGCGGAAGCCTGACTGCCGGACTAGCTAATTCGGCTATATCGTTTGCTCCGAATTCAGATATAGCAGAACGCGGAAGCGGACAGTCTGCAGATCAATATCCAACTTACAAAGAACAGCTTAACGACGTAGCAGATCGTTTTATAGATGATAAGGTGGTTGTCGCTGTAGCTATGGCGAATTCAGGCGAGTTTGCAAACCGCAGTTACGGAGGTGTGAGTATTCTAGGAAATGCCTCAACCGAAACAAAGCTGATACTTGAAAACGGCAGGCTAGGCGGAAGATTGGAATTAGAAGAGGGGGTGTTTTATCCTTCGGTAAAGGTAATTGGCGGTAAAATAAATGTCAACGAGTTGAATGACTATATAGCATTGGCAAAGGCGCCTTTTGCTACGAACATTTTTGTTAAATTTGCCGGTACAAATTCGAGTGCCTTGAACGACATGGTGATCCGCAAAGACACGTATGTAACGGATGTAAACGGTCGATACAGCGGCAATCTAGTTGTAGAAGGTTATATACATATAGGGAATGAAAATAACGATAGCCAAGTAGGCAATGTAACAGCCCTGAATGTGGCAAAGGGTGGATATTTGGTGCTGGGCACTGCTAACGGCGCCCCTGCTGATACCCAAAACAAACAGGTATTTACCAATCTGAAAGGCGCTTTAACTATAGACGGGCACTTGGATGCGGGAACGGCCGACGCATTCCCCGGCGTTACAGAGCTTACTGTGAACGGTCAAAATACACTTGTAGTAAACAGTAAAAACACTTTTGGAAATTTGGAGACACTAACTGTTAACGGACGCTTTTTTGCGGGTACCGATACTGATTTTGGTCCGGACTTATCTAATTTGACGAAATTCACACTGTCATCCGGTTTATTCATGGCTCCGCGCTTCAACAACAGTGCTCTTACAGAAGCTAACGTAGCCTTAAACGGCGGTATCTTGGATTTAAGCAAGAATACGAATCCGCCTACTGCGATCATGTCAATAATTGGCGATCCTACCAAAAGTCCTGGGTCGGCAGTATACGGCGTAAGACCTGATGGAACCAAAGATATTGGAATTGGAGCCAATGCGGTGGTGACTTTACCCGGCGGTAATTTTGAACCGGAAAAGAAGGTTAATATAAAAGGAACACTGAACGTTGGCGCCGGTACCGCTGCCGGAACGATACTCGTTACTAAAACGAATCAAATATTAACGGTTGAGAGTGGCGGTGTATTGAATATTGCCGGTTCAAGCTCAGGGACAATAGGCACCGCTTCGGCTATTGTAGTGGAACGAAATGCATCACTAAATCTTACAGCAGGTGCCGCTGATGGCATTACTGGAGGCGGTACGGGTGCAGTCCTTACCATAGGGGAAAGTGATCCTCCTGGCGGGACACAGCTTACTATTAGTGAGGGAGCAACCCTTAACATTTCTGGTACAGGCTCCGGGTTAGTAATAGGAGCAGGCGCTACTGTCGTCATAGATGGTAAATTATTAGTCACTACGACTAGTGGAGGGACCGAGGAACTATCCGACAACTTTGCAACTAGGAATTACGGCCGCTTGGTCTTTGGACCTAATTCGATTATTGACGAGACTAATGTTATACAAGGTGCGGTTTCTTCATGGGCAATTTCAGATGATACTGGTTCGTCGTCAGTAACACTGAAAGGTGGCGCTTTGTGGTTGGCTAACCAAAGAGAGGCATCCTCAGCTGATGGAAAGACTGTATTGGCTGCATATCCGGGTTATACGGTACCGTCAGGCTACTCTCCCGGAGCATACATGGTGCTTAGTAAGGATGGCAATACATCGCTAACAAGGAGAGATTTAGGTGCTAACTATGATGAACTTGAAATTACCGGTAATGTGACTTTAAATGGTATGTTACCGGGAAATAACGCTCCTCCTAGGTCTCATGGTATGTATACTATGTTAGGTAATATCAAAACCCAATCTGGCTTTAACCTAAATCGTTTTGCCATGCACGGCTATATTGATATTAAAGATGCATCCGAACTAAAAATAGCAGCGAATACTATATTAGTTTTAGGAGGAGGAGATAATGGTTGGCCAGGAACTATTTCGGTGCCCACTGGTTCAAAGCTTATAGGTGGTCAAGGCTCAGTAATTACATCATTAGGCGGTTCATTAGATTTAGCATCAGCAGCAAATGGTATGGATATTTACGATGAAAATGGTATTGCTGGTACTAGTGGTATTGCTGGTATAGAATATGATGGGACTACTGCTTTTGCTGGAACTTACCTCGTGTGGTCTACTTCTATCGGTGCGGAACAAAAGTCTGGTTGGGTAGTTACGATCAAGGAATAATTAGGCAGTAGTAAACTAAGTTTTATGCTTTAGTTTAACTTGAGGTATATAAGCCCCCTCTCCAAGGGGGCTTTTTTTGTGTGTGGTTCGTGTCGTTAGTGGTTAGATTTTGTTATGAAGCATTACGCCTGTAGGAGCGCCAGTTGATGCCGTAGTGGTGGATGCGGATGCCCATTTGACGCTCGGTGATGCCAAGGGTGCGGGCGGCGGCACTCATGTTGCCTTCCGAGTTTTTGAGGGCTTCTATGATCATTTCTTTTTCGACACGGGATAGTGCGGTTTCGAGTGTCGTGGTAATATCTGTGTTGGTGGAGGCGGCGCTTTGCAGGCTGGGCGGCAGGTTAAACGAGTGTATCACCATGTCTTTTGAGAGTATGACGGCGCGCTCTATGCAGTTTTCAAGCTCGCGGACGTTGCCGGGCCAACTGTAGCTTGTAAGCAGATCGATGGCTAGGCTGGAGATGCGTTTTATCAGCTTGCCGTTTTTTTCGGCGTATTTTTCTGTAAAGTGATCGGCTAAGAGCATGATGTCGCTTTTTCTTTCGCGTAACGGTGGGATATTCACCATAAAAACGTTCAGGCGGTAAAAGAGGTCTTCGCGGAAGCGTCCGGCGCGTACTTCGTCTTCAAGGTTACGGTTACTGGCGGAGATGATTCTAACATCGATTTTGATGGTTTGAGAGCCGCCGACGCGCTCAAAGTCGCGTTCCTGCAGCACGCGGAGCAGTTTTACCTGTATTTGCAGGGGAAGCTCGCCTATTTCGTCCAGAAAGATGGTGCCGGAATTTGCCATTTCAAAACGCCCCTTCCTCATTGATATTGCGCCGGTAAAAGCGCCTTTTTCGTGGCCAAAAAGCTCGCTTTCGATGATCGATTCGGGTAACGCGGCGCAGTTTACTTTTAAAAATGGCTTATCCTGCCGTTTTGAAAGCCTAAAAATTTCGGCTGCGATCATTTCCTTGCCGGTACCGCTTTCACCGGTGATTAGGACATTTGCATCGGAAGGGGCTACTTGGGAGATAAGTCCGTAAACATCACGCATTGCGCTGCTTGTTCCGATTATACGGCTTTCCGCATCTATTCTGCCGTGTCCGGGCGTTTCGGCTGTCCTTTCCGTGCTGCCGCTAAAATTGTTTCCAAGACGGAACTGTTCCTCCATTATCCGCTCGCGGAGTTTTGCCGAATCTGCGATAATCGTGGCAACTTTTTCCAGCAGACTTCGATCCCGATCCATGATTTTTTCCGCCTGTTCCTGCGTTATTTCGTTTTTTTCGCTGCCGATTACCCCTATGCGCCTTTCCGCGCTTAATGTTCCGATAACCGTGCCTTTTGCGCTTATAGGGACGCAACAATAACTCATGCCTATCATGTCTTCTTCGCTGCGGTTTTTTGCGCGGTTTAAAAAGTGCGTTTCCTTTGAAAGGTCAGGAACGGAGATCGAATTGCCGGACTCAAAGACCCTGCCTACAAGCCCCTCGCCCAGCCGGTAAACGCCGCGCTCCTTTTCTTCGTGTGTAAGCCCGTCCGCTTCCTCGATTTTTAATAAGCCGTTTGCGCGGTTTAACAGGGTTATCATACCGCGTTTTAACAATGCCCTGACCTCTAAAATGCTCAAGACTGGTCCCAAAGCGGCGCGGAGGTCTACATGTTTGTCGAGGGTACGCGCTATATCAAAGAGAAGTTCAAGCTCACTTATGACAGCATCACGAGAGCGCAGCTCAGCTTCCATGTTAAGCTTTTCCAAACTCATATTCTATTATTACATTTTTGTAGGAAATTTTCAAGAGAGGGCGGGCAATTATCTAATTCTTTAAAATATATCGCTAAGGTTCACTTCAAGCCCGGGGAGAATAGTAACGGGCGCCGTTTCGTGTTTCTCAAAAACAGAGACAACATAGCGTCCGTTTTCCAGCACACAGGTTTGCACCGAGTTACTTTCCGGATCAATTATCCAATATTCGCGCACACCGGCTTCGCAGTACTTCCTAAATTTTAAAACCCTGTCTTTGCTTGCCGTTGACGGAGAAAGAATTTCGATGATCATGTCCGGCGCACCGTTGCAGCCTTGCTCATCAAGTTTTGAAAGGTCGCAGATTACCGCGATGTCGGGCTCCAGCAGAATACTGTCGCTCAAATCATTTTTAGGTTTAAGGCGGACTCCGAACGGCGCGGGAAAAACCTTGTAGGATTTACCTCGTACAAAATTTCCTAATATCATCAATAATGCCATCAATATTTCTTGATGTTTTGTTACAGGCGGTGCCATCTCGTAAACCTCCCCGTCAATTATCTCCGCCCGATAATCTTCTGACCAGTTAAGACAATCCGCGTAAGTATAATATCTGTTATTCTGTAATTTTACTGCCGTACTCATAATTTTACTATAAACGAAAAGACGGCAGTTTGCAAGTTATCGCGGGGAACCGCGCTTGAAAACAAAGGCGGCATACAGCATAATCTGAAGAAGCCGTTATGAAAAAAGATAGTAGTTTTAAATCGCCTGCACCTGCCGCTAAAAAAGTGATTTTTACTGTTGTCTTACTGATAATTGGCGCACTTTCATTTGCTCCGCTTTCTTCCATGCAGAAAGCATATAATTCGGATAATGAAAAAGGGCTGCAAAATACGCTTACACAAAAAACAAAACAAATATTCGTTGTGTGGGGTATAACCAGAGGTGCAAGCGGGCTTATCGCACTTTTACAATCCGTTGAGCTTAGCGTTAGTATTGGTGTCGGCGGTTCATTAAACCCAATGGCTTGGCTTTCGCCTGTTGATAATATTCTTGATAAGGTGTCGGATGTTTGTCTTTATGCTATAGGCGCAGTTCTAATAGAAAAGTTTTTGCTGGCGCTGTCCGGCTGGGCGGCTTTCCGTATTATTATTCCGTTATGCGCAATATTATGTATAGCTTTAATATGGCTGGATAAACAGAAAATAGCTGTTAAAAAAATAATTGCGGGAGTTAGTTTAATAGGTTTTTCGATATGTATTGCTGTTCCGTTGTCGGTTCAAGTATCCTGCATAATCGAAAAAAAAATATTTGTTAATGAAATTGACAAAACTATACGTGAAATGCAGTTAAAAAACGCCGATGTAGAAAATATGCAGAATGATATTGAAAAGCAGGGATTCTCGCCGGGCAGGATAATTACGTCCATTACCGGATTTTTTACCAATGCCAAAAATATTGCAGACGCTTTAATTTCCGATGTTATGAATTATATCATGATATTTATTTTAACAACCATAATAATACCGATAATAACTATTGCCGGGTTAGGCTGCCTGACAAAATCAATTGTTAAAACAGTAATATAAGGAATAAAATGTGAACAGCTTGATAAACGCGGCGTTATGCGAAGGTTTTACGGAGCCGATCCGTGACAGCCTGTGGGGGCATATTTACCTTACGCCGGAAATAGAGGCGCTTACCAAGAGCCTTGCGTTTATCAGGCTGCACAGGGTAGCTCAACTTGGATCTGCCTGCCTTTGCTATCCCGGGGCGACGCATACGAGGGCGGCTCATTCGTTGGGGGTTTACCATCTGACACGGCGTCTGCTTGTAAACCTTGCCGAGCGCGGCGCAGACGAGTGGCTTACTCCGTGCGGGGTGCGCTCTATGCTATGCGCCGCATTGTTCCACGATCTGGGGCATTTTCCTTACGCTCATTCTTTGAAGGAACTGCCGCTTTTACGGCACGAGTTTTTATCCGCTAAAGCAATAGGTACCGAGCCGCTGCGCACGTTGATTGGTAAAACCGGAGCCGACCCGGAGCTTACCGCCGCTATTGTTGATGACGAACTCCCGGACGGCGCTTACGGTACCGAGCTTAAATTTTACAGGAAATTACTTTCCGGCTGTCTTGATCCCGATAAATTGGACTATTTGAACCGCGATGCGCGTTTTTGCGGGGTGCCGTACGGCGCTCATGATGTTGATTTTATCATTTCTACCCTGTATCCGCACCCTGAAAGGGGTGTTGATATTGATTCCCGAGGGATTACCGGTGTGGAATCGATACTTTTTTCAAAATATTTGATGTACCGCTCTGTTTATTGGCATCATTCGGTGAGATCCGCAACTTCCATGATAAAAAAAGCGCTTTTTGCAGGGCTTAAAGATGGTGTTATTACACCGCAGGAGCTTTATAATCTTGATGATCAGGAACTTTTTCATTGTTTGTCGGCAAGAGAACACCCGCTTTTTAAACTGGGCTCTTATGTAAGGCAGGGGCGGCTCTACGCTATGGCGGCTGAATTTCCGTTTGATGACAGCCGTCACGGGGCGCTTTCCGATCTTGAAAAACGAAGCGAGCTTGAAATTGACTTGGCAAAAGAGCTTTCTTCCGCCGCAGGCAAGTCTTTTTGTCCAAATGATATTATTATTGATGTGCCTGAATCTTTTTCTTTTGAAACAGGATTATTCGTTCGCGATGAAAATTGTTATTTTTGTGATAGTTCAAGTTTTTTTAAGACGGACGAGGTTGGCGCGTTTGCAAAAACTTTGCGTATTGTACGGGTTTTTGTAGACCAAGCCTATAAACCTATTGTAAAATCAAGTATTGTGGGGGTAGTGGAAAAGCGTTTAGACGCACGCTGCGCGGGCGGCTGAACCTTTGGAACGCAGGGGGCTTTCCCCCTCTAAATAAGAGGAGTGAAATATGAGTATGCAAAATGTTGTTCACAATATTGTTGAGGACATAGTTATAGACGAAGTAGAAAAGGCGTGCGCGGCTATAGAAAACCAAAAAGACAAACAGGGGATTTGTACTTGCGTACAGTGCAGGCTGGATGCGGCTTGCTTTGTGCTGAATCGTGTGGAACCGCGCTATATTGTGTCCAGCCGCGGGTTTATACGCGAGGATCACTTTACCCTCGAAAAACAGCAGATGATTGCCGATTTAACGGTTCTTGTCTATCAGGCTTTAAAGCAGGTTGGGCATAATAAGCGTCCCGATTTTGATCATACAAAAAAAGAGTCTTCCGAGCATAAGTTGTCGGCGTTTTTTAATTTTCCGACTATTATTGGGCGGCTGTTTAACGGACAGAATTTTTACCCGATGAGCGGGATTGATGTTACCCTGTTCCTTGACGGTAAGCCTGCGGAAATAAAAGACCCGAATTGGCAGAATCCCTGCAAGCTGATTTCAAAATCTGAAGGCACCTATACATTTTGGCCTAAGAGTATTCCCGCGAAAAAAGCGGGGGAAAAGCGCTCGTTTGTTTTTTCGGTAAAGTCCGCAGCCGAGAATTTTTCTCCTCTAAGCCATGTTTTTGAGATTCCCATGATAAGCGAGGCGGAGGAAAAAGAAGTTTTTTCTTTGGATAGGACGTATAAGATCGCCGACCTCTATATGTTCGCGCCGGATGAAGAAAGGGACCTAAACCGTTACATTAGTCCAGAATTATAAATTCGGAAAAATAAAGACTTTTGATGCGCCCAAGCCGCAGATGGGCATTGAACCGCATTAAAAGGTCTTGTTTGATTGTTTCCTCGCCCGGTAATTGAACTTTGTTTGTGTCTATGCCGGAAAAGTATTTTTGTGTTTCCTCGCGGAATCTACCCACATTTAACGCAAGCTCCTCTTGAAAAGTCTTGTCGGCGGGATCGTATGGAAAGCCCATGGAAATGACGGCTATTGCCTTTGGGTCGCCGCCCTTTGTCTCCCCTATGGGGGCGCGTACCGTTCCTATGCCCGTCCATATACGTTCCGCCGCTCCCGGTATATCAGGCTGTGCTGCCGTGCTGATCCCTTTGGGCGTATTTTTTGCAGATCTGGTAGGTAAAAACACCGCCGCCGTACCAAGCGCAATGGTCAACACAATAGCGGCTAGGACACCCAACAAAATTTTTTCGTTTAGCGGGCGGGGTATTTTCCGTGATTTGTTATTCTGTGCCGTATTCGACAAGGGTTGTTACCGGAGTTACGCCTAACACATCGGCATATTTTAAAAAAGGCAGACCTATAACGCCGAAAATTTCCGGCACAACGCCGCCGGCTTGTATGAGAAGTTCCCGCGCCGCATTTAGGGTGCCGCCTGTGGCTATAAGGTCGTCGGTTAAAAGTATACGTTTACCCTGAGGAACATCGTCGGCATGTAATTCAACTTCGGCGATACCGTATTCAAGTTTATAACTTGCAGACAGCGTTTTTCCGGGCAGCTTGCCTTTTTTTCGGACAAGGATGAGCGGAATATTCATACGGCTGGCAAATGGGGCGGCAAATAAAAAACCGCGTGCCTCTATGGCGGCAACAGCCTCTATATTTTTGTCTTTGTAAATTTCCAGCATACGGTCAATGCAATAATTGAACGCATTGGGTTTTGTAAGAACGCTGGTAATATCATAAAAGAGTATTCCCTTTTTTGGATAATCCTTAACTTTTCTAACAAAATCATCAAGGTTTAAATTTTGCGCCATACCGCCTCCTATAACTTTTTGATAATATCCTGAACCCAAAGTTTTATTTTTTCCGCATCGCCGCAGACAAGACCATTGTCTGCAAGTTTTATCTCGGAGTCGGCAGCCATACCTATAAGCCATTTAACCGCCTCGTTGGAGGAGGGTGAAAATACGGCGCAATGGCGGTCTACTAAATTGATATGTTTAAACACATTTTCGACGTATTTGAACGGCGCGGTATCCGCACAGCCTAAAAATATAAAATCCGGCTGAAGAATATCTTGACCTTGAAAATCATCCGCATTAACTATCCTAGCCGCGCCCTGAGGCATTACTTGGGCTATAGCCGCCGCCAATTTTAACACGGTCTCATCCCCGTCAATGATGATCAAAACTTTTTTGATAACCATAACGGCATTTTATTGCAAAACAGATGTTAGTTCAAGGGCACGAATTGCGCCACGTTAAATCTAACCATTGGAGCACAGATGCGCCAAGTAAAATTCTAACCATAGAAAAACTAAAATCCTTCCTGCGGGACAAAACGCAAGGGGGAAAGGAATGGGATTTACTATGGCAGAGAGGAAAAAGATTACGGCAGAATACGCTCCGCGTTATCGAAAAGCTAATAAGGCGAACAAAACAAAAATACTTAACGAGTATCTTGAACTGGTAGGAGGAAACCGCAAATATGCGGGTTTTAAGCTTAATCGTGTTGGGAAAAAACAACTGCGCCGCATTGACGGGAAATATGTCAACATCGAAATAACAGAGAAAACACGCAAAAAGCGTGTTTACAAGCCATATTATGACGCTGAAACAGCCGAAAAACTCATCCTACTTTGGAATAACTTTAGCTGGCCATGCGGCAAATTATTCGCCCAGTTTCTAAAATCAAATTTGGATATTATAAGGCTTGAGGTGAAATACACTATGTCTGACGCAATCGCCGACAAACTCAAAAAAATAAGCGCAAGGACTATTGACCGCATACTTCACAAACCAAAACAGCAGATGAAAATCCGCGGCACCAACGGAACAAAACCGGTGCGCATTCTCCATCGCGCTATTCCGATAGCCACATGGTTTGAATATGCAA
>BNVA01000063.1 GCA_025997755.1 Spirochaetia bacterium
CCCAAGCCCAGATATGCCTGTAACTGAAAGAGCGCCCGCCGTCAAATTCTCACTTGTTGAAAGCGAGCCGCCTACGTTAATAGCGGTTCCGCTCACGTCCAAATTCGTATTAACTATCAGGTTTTCGTAAGTGCCGCCATTCCATACCGTTGATGATGATAAACCGGCACCGCCGTAATACTCTACCGTGCTTGGCGCTCCGTTAGCCGCCGCCGCTATGGTGAAGGTGCCGCCCTCTGTAATCCGCAGTAGTCCGTTATTCGCAACCCCGCTTGTTACCGACAATGATCCCGCGTTTATATCGAGCGTGCCGCCTATCGTTATGCTTCCTGCGGCTAGTGTTTGGCTGCCCAAGCTAAGGCTTGCGCTCCCGCCTATCGTGATTGTTCCCGCAGTTCCCGCGATGTTCATTACCGGATAGCGGGGTCTACTGTCAGGTATCAATATGCTTGTATCTGGTTGCTGCGGCGGAGCAACGCCAGCCAGCCAGTTGCTGTCCTCATCCCAATCCGTGTTTGAGCCGCCAGTCCATGTGTAAGTTCCGCCTTTAAATATGTTTTTTGTGTTGCCGTGATTTATACCTGCGGGGTCTAGTCCCAGATAGAGGACGGACTCAACATCGCGTATATAGGCTCCAGGCGAAATTGACGCGCTGCCTGTACCAACATGAAGTATCATTCTGCTTCCGCCCGTCGAAGCTGTCATTGTTCCGCCGGTCAAAGCGAAAGACCCGTCGACAAACTGCGTTCCCCCGCTTGGAAAAACCGCGGAGCCGTTTATAAATAGGTTGTTAAATGAGTTAGTGCCTGCGAAAACGGCGCTGCCTCCGCCCGCTACAGTTACATTGTAGAAAGCGTTACCGTCGTTTATATTTGATGTTCCGTTAAAAACCACCAAACCGTTTACATGCTCGAATGTGCCGCCGCCGGGTATAACCCAGTTTCCGCCTACGCTTGTTGTGCCGCCCATACCGGCCGTGTATGTGCCGCCTATACTTATGCTGCCTGCCAAATTAACGCTTTTACCAGAGTCTTGCGTAAATTTGCCGTTTGCCGCTATGTCAAGCGAAGCAGCGGCAAGATTATCGTTTGCCGTTACTATTCCGTTTGTTATCGAAAGCGTCCCTATATTATTAACGCTGCCTGTAAATACGCCGTTTCCCGATATGCCGATATTGTTGCCGCCGCCTTCCACAGGAGGTCCTAAACTTATTGACCCGCCGCTGTTTGCAGTAAGCGTTCCCGCCATGCCAAGCGTTACCGCGCCCGAGTAGGTCTGGCTGCTGCCGCCGTTTGTTGTTATCGACGATGTGTTTATGAACGATGTCCCGCCTACAAAAAGCGTTCCCGCGGTTACCGTGTTGTTTATCGCGGCTCCGCCCGATACCGTTACAACATCCGCATTAACAGCGCCGCCGAATACCGCGTTGCTGCCCACGTACAGTGTCCCTATGCCGACGGTTCCGCCGAATAATCCTACGCCGCTTACTCTGAGGTTATTCGTGTTGCCTACTATTGCCGCACTGAAATTGACAGTCCCCGCCGTTAGCGTTCCTCCGCTTGTAAGCGTTACCGTACCTCCGTAGCTTTGACTGCCGCCCGTTGTCGTAACATTTGCCCCAAGCGCGGATATGCCTGTAACTGAAAGGGCATCCGCCGTCATATTCTCACTTGTTGAAAGCGAGCCGCCTACCGAAAGATAGCTTCCGCTCGCGTCCAAATTCGTATCAACTATCAGGTTGTCGTAATTGCCGCCGTTCCATACCGTTGATGATGATGAACCGCCGCCGCCGTAGTACTCTACCGTGCTTGACGCTCCGTTAGCCGCCGTCGCTATGGTGAAGGTACCGCCCTCTGTAATCCGCAGTAGTCCGTTATTAGCAACCCCGCTTGTTACCGACAATGATCCCGCGTTTATATCGAGCGTGCCGCCTACCGTTATGCTTCCTGCGTTAAGTGTTCGGCTGCCTAAATTGAGGCTTGCGCTCCCGCCTATCGTGATTGTTCCCGCCGTTCCCGCGATGTTCATTACCGGGTAGCGGGGTCTGCTGTCAGGTATTATTATCAAGGTATTGGATTCCTGATCGGGCGCGACATTTCCTACCCAGTTGTAGTCCTCATCCCAATCCGTGTTTGAGCCGCCAGTCCATGTGTAAGTTCCGCCCGAAAATATGTTTACTGTGTTGCTCTTTTTTATACCTACGGGGTCTAGTCCCAGATAGTTGACAGACTCAACATCGCTTATGACGGCTCCGCTTCCAATAAATGCGTTTCCTACCGCAACATTAAGTATCATCCTGCCCGCGCCTGTAGCCGTCATTGTTCCTGCCGTCCCCAAAGCGAAAGAATCTGCAATCTGCGTCCCGCCGCCGGGGAAACTTGCGTAGCCGTTGATAAGCAGGTTGTTGAATGAGTTTGTTCCCGCGAAAGCGGCGCTGCCTCCGCCCTCTACAGTTACATTGTAGAAAGCGTTACCGCCGTTTATATTTGATGTTCCGTTAAAAACCACACTGCCTGATCCATTATCGAATGTGCCGCTGTTTACCCAGTTTCCGCCTACGCTTGTTGTGCCGCCCATACCGGCCGTGTATGTGCCGCCTATACTTATACTGCCTGCCAAATTAACGCTTTTACCAGAGTCTTGCGTAAATTTGCCGTTTGCCGCTATGTCAAGCGAATCGGCGTTAAGATCATTATCTGCCGTTACTATTCCGTTTGTTATCGAAAGCGTCCCTATATTATTAACGCTGCCTGTGAATACGCCGTTTCCCGATATGCCGATATTGTTATTGCCGCCGTCTAACGTGCTGTCCAAACTTATCGTGCCGCCGCCCGTTGAAGTGAGCGTGCCCGCCGTGTTAAACGTTACAGCGCCTGTGTAGGTCTGGCTGCCGCCCGTTTTGATAGTGTTTGTCTCTATATTTGTACTACGACCTACAAAAACCGCATCGGCGGTAACATCTCCTTTGAAGTTGGACTCTTGACTCACCGAAAGTGTCCCTATGCCGACGGTTCCGCCGAATTCGACTACACCGTATCCGTATATGTTTAGGTTGTGACTGCCGCCCGCAATTGCCTCTCGAAACGTCACCCCACTAATAGCTGAGAGTGTCCCCGCCCCGTTAAGTGTTACCGTTCCTGCATATGTCTGACCACGTCCAGTTGCTGTAACACTTCCTGCTATTGTCGATATGCCTGTAACATCAAGTTCAAGCGCGATTAAATTCACACTTGTTGAAAGTGAGCCGCCTACGTTAATAGCGGTTCCGTTCACGTCCAAATTCGTATCAACTATCAAGTTTTCGTAACGGCCGCCGTGCCATACCGTTGATGATACAACCCCCGCCCCGCCGTAGTACTCTACCGTGCTTGACGCTCCGTTAACCGCTGCCGCTATGGTGAAGGTGCCGCCCTGCGTAATCCGTACCAGTCCGTTGTTTCCTACGGTTCCTGCGCTAAGTGTTCCGTTGTTTATGTCGAGCGTGCCGCCATTTGTTACGATGCCGCCGACATCAAGTGTTCCGTTGTTTATGTCGATTGTGCCATCATTTGTTACGTCGGCAGCGCGAAGTGTTCCGTTGTTTATGTCGATTGTGCCATTATTTTTTACGGTGCCGTAGGCATAAAGAGTCTTGCCATTTAAATCAAGGCTTGCGAATTTTTCAATAACGACGGAATTTGCAGAAGAGTCAGCAGACAACACAGGGTAATTAGTTGCTCCAGTAGGTATTGTTACATCGTCGCCGGAGATTGGTACGCTACCTATATCCCAGTTGCTGGAATCATCCCAATCTGAGCCATTAATGCCTTTCCAAGTGAAATTAGCACCTGAAGCCGCTCCCGCGCAGAATAGAAGTACCGCGGCAAAGGTTAATACTTTTTTCTGGACGGCGAAACCACGCATTAACTACAGTATATAAAATTTGCCGCTTAATATAAAGATCGCGCAAGAGCTTCAAAATCATGCGGAGGCTTGGCTAACTGCCCGCAGCCAGCTTGCTGTCCAGTCCGCGCCTTTTTTAAATTTGCATCTGTTTTTGATACAGTCTTTTGCACAGATTATGTTTGTCCTTTCCGCCGTTATGCGTTTTTTTTCATCTTTTATTGAAGTAACATCTTTTACCTGCGCCATACCCACAGTGCGCCGTATAAGCTCAAGTCCGGTACAAGCCGCGCTGTCGGACAAAATATTATCAAGGTAGTACTCCGCAAAACCTTCTGTTTTCGCCATTATGTCCGTTACGCGATGTTTGTATAAATCCAAAAATTTTGTCTTAAACAAATCTACCACTTCTTCCGCAGTTTTTAAAATCCAATCACAAAATTCTTTATTGCCTGCAGCGTGTCCGTTATCGTAAGCAAAGAATAAATTCGCTATCACATTACCAACATCGTAACCTATTGGTCCGTAAAAAGCGAATTCGGGATCAAACACCCGTGTTTCGTTATCCTTAACAAAAATTGATCCGGTGTGTAAATCTCCGTGTAACAAAGCCTGTGCGTTATTTAAAAATTCAAATTTTAGTTTTGCAGCTTCAAGATGCAGTTGTTTATCGTCGTATAATTCTTTTTTCACAAACTCAAGATTAGCAGGCGTAACAATGTTACGTCCGTTTACATCGTTGTAAGGTTCCGTATAAACCAAATCTTCTGTTATTTCGCATAACTGCGGGTTTATAAAACTTTTTACCAAATCTTTTTTTGCCTTATGTTCCATAACAATATCTGTTGTGTTAAGCAAAGTATTCACCATAAAGGTGCTTATATCGTCCGCGAAACGCGGAAAAATTTTGTGTTCCATAAGCGCATAACGCATAAGTTTAAAATCGGACAGATCTTCCATTATGCAGGCGCACATAACCGTGTCATACTCATATATTTTTGGAACAAGACCGCAGGCATATTTGTCCTGCAGAATAAGAATCTCAGATTCAATCCGGTTACGGTCGGTAGAAACTTTCATTTCGGCGGAAATACGCAGCGCAACACCCGCCTGTTTTACAATCACCGACTTTCCCGAAGCTCCTACCGCACGGAATACATAGTTTAAATTGCCGTCGCCAATCTCTTTGATCTCAAGTTTTTCGCCGCGGGTAAAATACTTACCCTTAGCTAAAAGATATTCCGCCACGTCATTTTCTTTCATCAAAAAACATACGATATCACAAGGCAATACATAAAACAGGCACACGGAGGCGCAGCGAACTATGTACTGCCCTTCCGTGCAGTCTTCATTATTGATATAATGCGGGGGTAGCGTAATAACACCGCGCAGCGGTTTATGGAGCGTAGGGGGGTGAACCCCCTCTTTTAGGAGGCGGGGATGGCGGATTTTAGTAAATATTTTTTGATGAAAGAAAATGACGTGGCGGAATATCTTTTAGCTAAGGGTAAGTATTTTACCCGCGGCGAAAAACTTGAGATCAAAGAGATTGGCGACGGCAATTTAAACTATGTATTCCGTGCGGTAGGAGCTTCGGGAAAGTCGGTGATTGTAAAACAGGCGGGTGTTGCGCTGCGTATTTCCGCCGAAATGAAAGTTTCTACCGACCGTAACCGGATTGAATCTGAGATTCTTATTCTGCAGGACAAATATGCCTGCGGTCTTGTTCCAAAAATATATGAGTATGACACGGTTATGTGCGCCTGCATAATGGAAGATCTGTCCGATTTTAAACTTATGCGTTATGCGCTTATGGAACACAAAATTTTTCCGCGTTTCGCGGACGATATAAGCACCTTTATGGTGAATACTTTGCTTAACACAACAGATATTGTTATGGAACATAAGGCAAAAAAAGATTTGGTAAAAAGTTTTATAAACCCGCAGTTATGCGAAATAACAGAAGATTTGGTTTATACGGAACCTTACAACGATGTAAACGGACGTAACATTGTTACGCCTGCTAATCTTGAGTTTGTGAAAAAAGAATTATACGACGATAAACAACTGCATCTTGAAGCTGCAAAACTAAAATTTGAATTTTTAAATAACGCACAGGCTTTGTTACACGGAGATTTACACACCGGATCAATTTTTGTTAAGGATAACGAAACACGGGTGTTTGATCCCGAATTCGCTTTTTACGGACCAATAGGTTACGATGTTGGTAATGTGATAGCGAATTTATTCTTTGCTTACGATAACGGACACGCTGCAGGCAATAAAGAATTTTGTGATTGGATTTTAAAAACTGCGGAAGAAGTGGTAGATTTGTTTAAGACAAAATTTTTGGATTTATACAAACATCGCGTAACGGACATAATGGCGAAAACAGAAGGTTTTGCGGAGTACTACCTTGATAATATTTTGTCCGACAGCGCGGCTTGTACCGGACTTGAGCTTATACGGCGCACTGTGGGTATGGCGCAGGTAAAAGATGTTACTTCAATAAAAGATGAAAAAAAACGCATAACGGCGGAAAGGACAAACATAATCTGTGCAAAAGACTGTATCAAAAACAGATGCAAATTTAAAAAAGGCGCGGACTGGACAGCAAGCTGGCTGCGGGCAGTTAGCCAAGCCTCCGCATGATTTTGAAGCTCTTGCGCGATCTTTATATTAAGCGGCAAATTTTATATACTGTAGTTAATGCGTGGTTTCGCCGTCCAGAAAAAAGTATTAACCTTTGCCGCGGTACTTCTATTCTGCGCGGGAGCGGCTTCAGGTGCTAATTTCACTTGGAAAGGCATTAATGGCTCAGATTGGGATGATTCCAGCAACTGGGATATAGGTAGCGTACCAATCTCCGGCGACGATGTAACAATACCTACTGGAGCAACTAATTACCCTGTGTTGTCTGCTGACTCTTCTGCAAATTCCGTCGTTATTGAAAAATTCGCAAGCCTTGATTTAAATGGCAAGACTCTTTATGCCTACGGCACCGTAAAAAATAATGGCACAATCGACATAAACAACGGAACACTTCGCGCTGCCGACGTAACAAATGATGGCACAATCGACATAAACAACGGAACACTTGATGTCGGCGGCATCGTAACAAATGGCGGCACGCTCGACATAAACAACGGAACACTTAGCGCAGGAACCGTAGGAAACAACGGACTGGTACGGATTACGCAGGGCGGCACCTTCACCATAGCGGCAGCGGTTAACGGAGCGTCAAGCACGGTAGAGTACTACGGCGGGGCGGGGGTTGTATCATCAACGGTATGGCACGGCGGCCGTTACGAAAACTTGATAGTTGATACGAATTTGGACGTGAACGGAACCGCTATTAACGTAGGCGGCTCACTTTCAACAAGTGTGAATTTAATCGCGCTTGAACTTGATGTTACAGGCATATCGACAATAGCAGGAAGTGTTACAGCAACTGGACGTGGTCAGACATATGCAGGAACGGTAACACTTAACGGGGCGGGGACACTCTCAGCTATTAGTGGGGTGACGTTTCGAGAGGCAATTGCGGGCGGCAGTCACAACCTAAACATATACGGATACGGTGTAGTCGAATTCGGCGGAACCGTCGGCATAGGGACACTTTCGGTGAGTCAAGAGTCCAACTTCAAAGGAGATGTTACCGCCGATGCGGTTTTTGTAGGTCGTAGTACAAATATAGAGACAAACACTATCAAAACGGGCGGCAGCCAGACCTACACAGGCGCTGTAACGTTTAACACGGCGGGCACGCTCACTTCAACGGGCGGCGGCACGATAAGTTTGGACAGCACGTTAGACGGCGGCAATAACAATATCGGCATATCGGGAAACGGCGTATTCACAGGCAGCGTTAATAATATAGGGACGCTTTCGATAACAAACGGAATAGTAACGGCAGATAATGATCTTAACGCCGATTCGCTTGACATAGCGGCAAACGGCAAATTTACGCAAGACTCTGGTAAAAGCGTTAATTTGGCAGGCAGTATAAGTATAGGCGGCACATACACGGCCGGTATGGGCGGCACAACAAGCGTAGGCGGAAACTGGGTAAACAGCGGCACATTCGATAATGGATCAGGCAGTGTGGTTTTTAACGGAACATCAAATATAAACGGCGGTAACGCTTTCTACAATGTAACTGTAGAGGGCGGAGGCAGCGCCGCTTTCGCGGGAACAAACTCATTCAACAACCTGCTTATCAACGGCTACGCAAGTTTCCCCGGCGGCGGGACGCAGATTGCAGATTCTTTCGCTTTGGGGACGGCAGGAACAATGACGGCTACAGGCGCGGGCAGGATGATACTTAATGTTGCGGTAGGAAACGCATTTATTGGAAGCGGAGCCGTCATAAGCGATGTTGAGTCTGTCAACTATCTGGGACTAGACCCCGTAGGTATAAAAAAGAGCAACACAGTAAACATATTTTCGGGCGGAACTTACACATGGACTGGCGGCTCAAACACGGATTGGGATGAGGACTACAACTGGGTAGGAAATGTCGCGCCCGATCAGGAATCCAATACCTTGATAATAATACCTGACAGCAGACCCCGCTACCCGGTAATGAACATCGCGGGAACGGCGGGAACAATCACGATAGGCGGGAGCGCAAGCCTCAATTTAGGCAGCCGAACACTTAACGCAGGAAGCATAACGGTAGGCGGCACGCTCGATATAAACGCGGGATCATTGTCGGTAACAAGCGGGGTTGCTAATAACGGACTACTGCGGATTACAGAGGGCGGTACCTTCACCATAGCGACGGCGGCTAACGGAGCGTCAAGCACGGTAGAGTACTACGGCGGCGGCGGTTCATCATCATCAACGGTATGGAACGGCGGCAATTACGACAACCTGATAGTTGATACGAATTTGGACGCGAGCGGAAGCTATCTTTCGGTAGGCGGCTCGCTTTCAACAAGTGAGAATATGACGGCGGATGCCCTTTCAGTTACAGGCATATCCGCGCTTGGGGCAAATGTTACGACAACGGGCGGCAGTCAAAGCTACGGAGGTACGGTAACGCTTACAAGCGGAGGAACGCTAACGGCGGGGACTGTCAATTTCAGTGCGGCAATAGTAGGCAACACGAATAACCTCAGAGTAAGCGGCGTAGGATTATTCGGCGGAACCGTCGGCATAGGGACACTGTACGTGGGCAGCAACGCGGTATTCGGCGGCGCTGTTAATGCGGATGTTGTAACGGTATCGGGCGGAGCCGCGATAAACAACACGGTAACCGCGGGAACGCTTTTTGTAGGCGGGACATCGTTCATAAACACATCGTCGATAACAACAAACGGCGGCAGCAGCCAGACCTACTCGGGCGCGGTAACGCTTGGCATGGCGGGAACGCTTACTGCAAACAGCGGCGGGTCAATAAGTTTAGGACCTCCTGTGGAAGGCGGCGGCAACAATATCGGCATATCGGGAAACGGCGTATTTACAGGCAGCGTTAATAATATAGGGACGCTTTCGATAACAAACGGAATAGTAACGGCAAACGATAATCTTGCCGCTGCTTCGCTTGACATAGCGGCAAACGGCAAATTTACGCAAGACTCTGGTAAAAGCGTTAATTTGGCAGGCAGCATAAGTATAGGCGGCACATACACGGCCGGTATGGGCGGCACAACAAGCGTAGGCGGAAACTGGGTTATACCCGGCGGCGGCACATTCGAGCATGTAAACGGTTTGGTGGTTTTTAACGGAACATCAAATATAAACGACGGTAACGCTTTCTACAATGTAACTGTAGCGGGCGGAGGCAGCGCCGTTTTCGCAGGCACTAACTCATTTAACAACCTATTTATAAACGGCTCCGCGGTTTTTCCAAGCGGGGGAACGCAGTTTGTCGACGGGTCTTTCGCTTTGACCGGCGGAACAATGACAGCTTCGACGGGCGGAAGCAGAATGATACTTCATGTTGGTACAGGCAGCGCGTCAATTTCGCCTGGAGCCTATATACGCGATGTTGAGTCCGTCCTCTATCTGGGACTAGACCCCGCAGGTATAAATCACGGCAACACAAAAAACATATTTAAAGGCGGAACTTACACATGGACTGGCGGCTCAAACACGGATTGGGATGAGGACAGCAACTGGCTGGCTGGCGTTGCTCCGCCGCAGCAACCAGATACAAGCATATTGATACCTGACAGTAGACCCCGCTATCCGGTAATGAACATCGCGGGAACTGCGGGAACAATCACGATAGGCGGGAGCGCAAGCCTTAGCTTGGGCAGCCAAACACTAGCCGCAGGAAGCATAACGATAGGCGGCACGCTCGATATAAACGCGGGATCATTGTCGGTAACAAGCGGGGTTGCGAATAACGGACTACTGCGGATTACAGAGGGCGGCACCTTCACCATAGCGGCGGCGGCTAACGGAGCGCCAAGCACGGTAGAGTATTACGGCGGTGCCGGTTTATCATCATCAACGGTATGGAATGGCGGCACTTACGAAAACCTGATAGTTAATACGAATTTGGACGTGAGCGGAACCGCTATTAACGTAGGCGGCTCGCTTTCAACAAGTGAGAATTTGACGGCGGGCGCTCTTTCAGTTACAGGCATATCTGGGCTTGGG
>BNVA01000064.1 GCA_025997755.1 Spirochaetia bacterium
CCGTCTTCTGCTTGAAAAAAAAAAAAAAAAAAACCCCTGGAATCCCAACAACTTACCCCCCCTTCTACTCCACCTTCCCTCTTCAGAAAAAAAAAAGAAAAAACAAATATGAATAAACAGATTAACACAAAAGTTAAAATTGATAACTCGCTCAAAGAGCATAAAAAAAAATAATACTGACCAAAGTTATAAAGCGCATACTGCCCTTAAGGAAGATATTAAATACCTCGCATGTAAATCTCCGCAAAGTACGCCGCGTAGTTTAAAACAAATGAAATAATAACCGCCGTAAAACGATTGTAAGATAACAATGTTCTGATAACAGTCCAAAAAGCTTCCGATAAAACTATATTTGAAAGTGAATCATACAAAAATGAATAAAGATATTTAGGCGCAAAGTAAATAAAGATAAGCTGCAGGATAAGCGGCGTGCCTCGCATAATAAGCAAATACAAAACATGATCTACACGGTGCGCGATTACAAAATCATGCTTGACAGCGACTTATCACGGCTCTACGAGGTTGAGACAAAGGTTTTGAATCAAGCGGTTAAACGTAATATTGAACGCTTCCCGTCAGATTTTATGTTCCGGTTAACCGACGAGGAATGGCTAACTTTAAGGTCACATTCTGTGACCTTTAGCAATGACAGCCGAAAATATAAGCCTTACGCTTTTACCGAACACGGTATTTTGATGTTATCCAGCGTCTTAAAAAGCCCCATTGCATCAGACATAAATATCCAGATAATGCGGATTTTTGTCAAAATGAGGCATTATTGGCTTAAACAAACCGATACAAGCGACCAGATCGCTGAATTGCGTAAATTGCTTATGCTTTATATCGAAAAAAATGATAAACGTGTAAACAATGTAATAATTGCATTGAACAATCTGCTTGAGAGTCCGCCGCCACCGAAAAAAACCATAGGATTTAGGATGGACTAGCTACAACTTTCGGGAGCCGGGTTTTACAAAAGGAATACCCTGTTTACAAAGCTCACAGTCGTTTTTGTCGAAGTTTGACGCGCTCACCTTTGCCGATGCGTATAACGGCAGTTCAAGCGTTATGTTTTTTTCCCTGCGGTCTACAACGCAGGCTATAGCCTGCGTTTTTGCGCCCGCCGCTTCCAGCACGGCAATGCTTTCAAGCGAAGATTTTCCTGTTGTTACGACATCTTCTGCAATCAGTATATTTTCGCCTTGACGCACTTCAAAACCGCGCCTAAGACTCATTTTTCCTTCTTCGTTGCGCTCCGTAAAAAATGCCGGAAGCCTTAACAGCCGTCCAAGCTCATAGGCTACGACAATGCCGCCCATAGCCGGACCTACAACGGCATCAATTTTTGGTAAAACACCAGCCGAAATATCGGCAAGTATTTTATCCGCAACGGGACGCAGCACTTTTTCCGCACGGTCTGGGTACTGTAAAAGCCTTGCACATTGAAAATACTTGTCCGAGTGTCTGCCGGACGAAAGCAAAAAATGCCCCTCCAGCAACGCACCGCATTCTTTTAAGATTGAAACAGTGTCTTCCATGATGAATACCTTAAAATCTTCTTTTATCATAGCCCACATATCTTTTACATTATTTATTAGAGGATTTAATTGTTCCCAATCTATTTCTGATCCATACGAATGTCGTATAAAATGACGAAAATACAAGTATTTCTCAAGCGGTTCTTTAATTTCTTTTCTTAAAATATTTTTTCTTTTGTCGTTCTCTATAAATAATGTTTCAAATAGTGCCTTGTGCCATCGAGCATCACTTGGTATTTGTCCATCAATATTTTTTAATACTATAAGCGCAATACTTTCTATACCATTGTAGAAAGAGTGTAATAATAACGCTGTCGCAGATGCTATAATAAAATCCGGTTCTTTAATTTTGCAAAGTGTAAATAAGGGTTCTGCATCATTGAACAATTTGTCAATACGGGTTATTTCATTGTTTATTTTTTCAACAAGATGGTTATTCAATTTCTACAACCTCACCTAATTTATTGAGGAGTGAATATAAATTAGTGTCGCGGTCGAAATCAACAAAATCAAAATCATTTTCTAAGGTCATATATAACTTTCCTCCGGCGGAAAAAAATTTATCAGGCGGCAAACCTTTAACACCAATGTCTATATCAGAATATTCATTGGTATTTCCTGTAACTATTGAACCGAAAAGGAAAACAGAAGAACACCCTTCATTTTTTAGAAATTCTACAGCATATTTAATATCATTACGATATTTGTTAGGGATATTCTCTAAAGTCATAATAGGATTTTACATTCCCTATTACTTTTTTTCAATCACCGTGATCACTACACAAACTACGCCGGATTTGATACAATTTAGGAAATGAAAATTACACGAAAAACATTCGGGACGCTTTCCAACGGTAAAAAGACTCATTTGCTTATTTTGAGCGCCGGGGATTTGCGGCTCTGTATAAGTGAATACGGCGCGGCGTGGACGGAACTTCTTGTTCCATCTGCCAAAGGTGAGCGCGATGATATTTTATTGGGATACTCCACATTGCAGGGTTATACGCAAAAGGGTTATTTCGGGGCGACCATAGGGCGGTTTGCAAATCGTGTAAATGACGGCAAGTTTACGCTTGACGGTTGTGAGTACAACCTGCCAAAGAACAACGGAAAAAATAGTCTGCATGGCGGCAGGCATGGTTTTGACAAAAGATTGTGGAAAGGCGAGGCTTACAAAGACAATGGCGAAATTTTTGCCCGTTTCGAGCTTGATAGTCCAGATGGTGATGAGGGGTACCCGGGTCATCTGCACGCCGTTGTTACTTATGGTTTAACGAAAGCAAACGAGGTGATTGCCGAATACAAGGCGACCGTGGATAAAAATTGTCCTGTGAATTTGACAAATCACGCTTATTTTAATCTTGCGGGCGAAGGAAACGGCAAGATTCTGGATCACGAGCTAAAACTTTTTTCATCAAGCTATATTCCGGTCGATAAAACTTTAATTCCCACAGGCGAGATTCTGCCGGTTAAGGGTACGCCTTTTGATTTTACAAGCCGCAGGGCGATAAACGCGGTAACGGCGGATAACGGCTATGATCACTGTTTTGTGATTGACGGCGAATTTGGAAATCTGCGTCCGGCGGCGGAAGTGTTTGAAAGAGAATCCGGCAGAACGATGCATTTATTTACAACTCAACCCGGTTTGCAGTTTTATGCTGGCGGCAGTATTACGGAAACTCTTGGAAAGGACGGCGCGGTTTACGGAGCGAATTCCGGTTTTTGCCTTGAGACTCAGCACTACCCCGATTCCCCAAATCAACCTTCTTTTCCCAGCACTATTTTTGGACCGGAGCGCGACTATAACGAAAAAACGGTATATACTTTTAATTAATAGACATGGACAAAAAAAACGGCTCTAAAAAAAATAGCGTTCTGTGGGCGGGACGTCTTGCCCGCAAACCTGCCGATGATGCTTTCGCTTTTCAGTCTTCAATCAAGGTTGACGGACGTATGACGAGAGAAGATATTATGGGCAGCCGCGCCCATGTAAAAATGCTCGGAAAGCAGGGAATTTTACCGGCGGACGATGCACAGTGTATAGACGCGGAGCTTGAAAAAATTCAAATTGAGTTGGACGATGGCAGCCTTGAAATCGACTCATCCTATGAAGATATTCACTCGTTTATTGAGGGCGTTTTGACGGATAGGCTGGGAGATGCCGGACGGGCAGTTCACGCCGGACGCAGCCGTAACGATCAGGTGGCGGTGGATACCCGCCTATATCTAAAACGGCGTACCGACGAGCTTATTGCGGAGCTTGACGGAACGATCAATGCTATCTTGGATAGGGCAGAGGAGCATACGGAAACTATAATGCCCGGATACACCCACCTGCAAAGAGCGCAGCCGGTAACGCTTGGCTATCATCTTACCGCATGGGCTTGTGCGCTGCGCCGCGATGAGAGCCGTTTCGCCGATGCAGTACAAAGGTTCGATATCTGTCCTCTGGGCGCGGGAGCTTTGGCGGGTACTACGCTAGACCTTGACCGCGCTTTTGTTGCGGCGGAACTTGGTTTTTCAGGGGTATCGCTTAATTCGATGGATACCGTAGCCGACCGTGATTTTGCCGTGGAGCTTGCCGCAGATTGTGCGCTGACGCAGACTCATTTGTCGCGGTTTTGCGAAGATATTGTGATATGGGCGAGTGAAGAATTCAAATTTATTGACCTTTCCGAAGAGTGGAGTACCGGTTCGTCGATAATGCCGCAGAAAAAAAATCCCGATTTTGCCGAGCTGATACGGGGCAAGGCAGGACGTACAACCGGTAACCTTGTTACCCTCCTCACCCTGTTAAAGGGGCTGCCGTACGCCTACAATAAGGATCTGCAGGAAGACAAGGAAGCGCTTTTCGATAGTCTGGACACTGTGGAAAATTGCCTGCGTATGTTCGGCGGTATGATTTCAAGCGCCGGTTTTAGGGAGGATCGTATGGCACAGGCTGTAAAAGGCGGCTTTTTGGAGGCAACCGACGCTGCGGAATATCTTGTAAAGAAAGGTATGCCTTTCCGTACGGCGCACGAAAAAGCCGCACTGCTTGTTCGGGACTGCATTGAGGCGGGACAAAATGAACTTTCGCAGAGGACGCTTACACAGTTTAAAGACCGCTCAAGCCTGTTTGAGGATGATGTGTATGCCGCCCTTTCTCCGCTCACCGCCGTCAAAGCAAGGAAGCTGCCCGGAGGGCCTGCGCCGGAAGAAGTAAGATATCAGATAAAATTGCTGCGCGATAAAATAATTAAGTATTGTTAATACAAAAGTTTTGGAGGAATGTATGAGAAATGAATTCGTAGTTACGGCTACACGCTCCATGCGAAGTTACGCGGCAAAGGTTTTGGAATATTTAAAAAAATATACCAGCATTGCGTCTAACAAAAGTATTGACGGTATAAACGCGCTTGAGGTAAAAACTTTCGCGGACGGCGAGATGGAGGTTCTTGTCAATATATCGCTGCGCGGAAAAGATGTTTTTATATTTACAAGCTGTGCAAGAAACGACGCGGGAATAAGCGTAAACGATGCCAGGATAGAGCTTTACCATGCAATTGATGCCTTAAAACGGTCAAGATGCGAAAAAATCGTTGTTTTTGAACCTTATGTATCTTGCGCCCGTTCCGACCGGCCTATGGACCGCAGCTCCGTGGGACTTTGGGTTCATTTTAAAAGTATCGTAGAGCTTGGCGCGGGACATATTGTTACATATCAATTACATTCCGATAAATCAAAAGCCATGCTGGACCCTACGCTTTGTCTATTAGACGATCTGCCGGCGTTAACTCTTGTAAAAAAATATATCTGCGACAATCACGTTAAGACAGTGGAAAAGCTGGCATCGTTTACGCTTATTCCCGCGTCGTTTCTTGCACAGCTTGTAAATATAAAAACATCTTTTCCGCGCAGCGATATATTGACAAGAACCTCCATCTCGCCGTCCGCGAAAGTTTTTACCTCAAGCGCGTTTATACCGTCAATACTTTTGTTAGACGCAATGCTGGTATATTTTTTTAAATATTCCAAAACTTTTACCGCGTAACTTCGCATGGAGCGTGTAGCCGTAACTACGAATTCATTTCTCATACATTCCTCCAAAACTTTTGTATTAACAATACTTAATTATTTTATCGCGCAGCAATTTTATCTGATATCTTACTTCTTCCGGCGCAGGCCCTCCGGGCAGCTTCCTTGCTTTGACGGCGGTGAGCGGAGAAAGGGCGGCATACACATCATCCTCAAACAGGCTTGAGCGGTCTTTAAACTGTGTAAGCGTCCTCTGCGAAAGTTCATTTTGTCCCGCCTCAATGCAGTCCCGAACAAGCAGTGCGGCTTTTTCGTGCGCCGTACGGAAAGGCATACCTTTCTTTACAAGATATTCCGCAGCGTCGGTTGCCTCCAAAAAGCCGCCTTTTACAGCCTGTGCCATACGATCCTCCCTAAAACCGGCGCTTGAAATCATACCGCCGAACATACGCAGGCAATTTTCCACAGTGTCCAGACTATCGAAAAGCGCTTCCTTGTCTTCCTGCAGATCCTTATTGTAGGCGTACGGCAGCCCCTTTAACAGGGTGAGGAGGGTAACAAGGTTACCGGTTGTACGTCCTGCCTTGCCCCGTATCAGCTCGGCAAAATCGGGATTTTTTTTCTGCGGCATTATCGACGAACCGGTACTCCACTCTTCGGAAAGGTCAATAAATTTGAATTCTTCACTCGCCCATATCACAATATCTTCGCAAAACCGCGACAAATGAGTCTGCGTCAGCGCACAATCTGCGGCAAGCTCCACGGCAAAATCACGGTCGGCTACGGTATCCATCGAATTAAGCGATACCCCTGAAAAACCAAGTTCCGCCGCAACAAAAGCGCGGTCAAGGTCTAGCGTAGTACCCGCCAAAGCTCCCGCGCCCAGAGGACAGATATCGAACCTTTGTACTGCATCGGCGAAACGGCTCTCATCGCGGCGCAGCGCACAAGCCCATGCGGTAAGATGATAGCCAAGCGTTACCGGCTGCGCTCTTTGCAGGTGGGTGTATCCGGGCATTATAGTTTCCGTATGCTCCTCTGCCCTATCCAAGATAGCATTGATCGTTCCGTCAAGCTCCGCAATAAGCTCGTCGGTACGCCGTTTTAGATATAGGCGGGTATCCACCGCCACCTGATCGTTACGGCTGCGTCCGGCGTGAACTGCCCGTCCGGCATCTCCCAGCCTATCCGTCAAAACGCCCTCAATAAACGAGTGAATATCTTCATAGGATGAGTCGATTTCAAGGCTGCCATCGTCCAACTCAATTTGAATTTTTTCAAGCTCCGCGTCTATACACTGTGCATCGTCCGCCGGTAAAATTCCCTGCTTTCCGAGCATTTTTACATGGGCGCGGCTGCCCATAATATCTTCTCTCGTCATACGTCCGTCAACCTTGATTGAAGACTGAAAAGCGAAAGCATCATCGGCAGGTTTGCGGGCAAGACGTCCCGCCCACAGAACGCTATTTTTTTTAGAGCCGTTTTTTTTGTCCATGTCTATTAATTAAAAGTATATACCGTTTTTTCGTTATAGTCGCGCTCCGGTCCAAAAATAGTGCTGGGAAAAGAAGGTTGATTTGGGGAATCGGGGTAGTGCTGAGTCTCAAGGCAAAAACCGGAATTCGCTCCGTAAACCGCGCCGTCCTTTCCAAGAGTTTCCGTAATACTGCCGCCAGCATAAAACTGCAAACCGGGTTGAGTTGTAAATAAATGCATCGTTCTGCCGGATTCTCTTTCAAACACTTCCGCCGCCGGACGCAGATTTCCAAATTCGCCGTCAATCACAAAACAGTGATCATAGCCGTTATCCGCCGTTACCGCGTTTATCGCCCTGCGGCTTGTAAAATCAAAAGGCGTACCCTTAACCGGCAGAATCTCGCCTGTGGGAATTAAAGTTTTATCGACCGGAATATAGCTTGATGAAAAAAGTTTTAGCTCGTGATCCAGAATCTTGCCGTTTCCTTCGCCCGCAAGATTAAAATAAGCGTGATTTGTCAAATTCACAGGACAATTTTTATCCACGGTCGCCTTGTATTCGGCAATCACCTCGTTTGCTTTCGTTAAACCATAAGTAACAACGGCGTGCAGATGACCCGGGTACCCCTCATCACCATCTGGACTATCAAGCTCGAAACGGGCAAAAATTTCGCCATTGTCTTTGTAAGCCTCGCCTTTCCACAATCTTTTGTCAAAACCATGCCTGCCGCCATGCAGACTATTTTTTCCGTTGTTCTTTGGCAGGTTGTACTCACAACCGTCAAGCGTAAACTTGCCGTCATTTACACGATTTGCAAACCGCCCTATGGTCGCCCCGAAATAACCCTTTTGCGTATAACCCTGCAATGTGGAGTATCCCAATAAAATATCATCGCGCTCACCTTTGGCAGATGGAACAAGAAGTTCCGTCCACGCCGCGCCGTATTCACTTATACAGAGCCGCAAATCCCCGGCGCTCAAAATAAGCAAATGAGTCTTTTTACCGTTGGAAAGCGTCCCGAATGTTTTTCGTGTAATTTTCATTTCCTAAATTGTATCAAATCCGGCGTAGTTTGTGTAGTGATCACGGTGATTGAAAAAAAGTAATAGGGAATGTAAAATCCTATTATGACTTTAGAGAATATCCCTAACAAATATCGTAATGATATTAAATATGCTGTAGAATTTCTAAAAAATGAAGGGTGTTCTTCTGTTTTCCTTTTCGGTTCAATAGTTACAGGAAATACCAATGAATATTCTGATATAGACATTGGTGTTAAAGGTTTGCCGCCTGATAAATTTTTTTCCGCCGGAGGAAAGTTATATATGACCTTAGAAAATGATTTTGATTTTGTTGATTTCGACCGCGACACTAATTTATATTCACTCCTCAATAAATTAGGTGAGGTTGTAGAAATTGAATAACCATCTTGTTGAAAAAATAAACAATGAAATAACCCGTATTGACAAATTGTTCAATGATGCAGAACCCTTATTTACACTTTGCAAAATTAAAGAACCGGATTTTATTATAGCATCTGCGACAGCGTTATTATTACACTCTTTCTACAATGGTATAGAAAGTATTGCGCTTATAGTATTAAAAAATATTGATGGACAAATACCAAGTGATGCTCGATGGCACAAGGCACTATTTGAAACATTATTTATAGAGAACGACAAAAGAAAAAATATTTTAAGAAAAGAAATTAAAGAACCGCTTGAGAAATACTTGTATTTTCGTCATTTTATACGACATTCGTATGGATCAGAAATAGATTGGGAACAATTAAATCCTCTAATAAATAATGTAAAAGATATGTGGGCTATGATAAAAGAAGATTTTAAGGTATTCATCATGGAAGACACTGTTTCAATCTTAAAAGAATGCGGTGCGTTGCTGGAGGGGCATTTTTTGCTTTCGTCCGGCAGACACTCGGACAAGTATTTTCAATGTGCAAGGCTTTTACAGTACCCAGACCGTGCGGAAAAAGTGCTGCGTCCCGTTGCGGATAAAATACTTGCCGATATTTCGGCTGGTGTTTTACCAAAAATTGATGCCGTTGTAGGTCCGGCTATGGGCGGCATTGTCGTAGCCTATGAGCTTGGACGGCTGTTAAGGCTTCCGGCATTTTTTACGGAGCGCAACGAAGAAGGAAAAATGAGTCTTAGGCGCGGTTTTGAAGTGCGTCAAGGCGAAAATATACTGATTGCAGAAGATGTCGTAACAACAGGAAAATCTTCGCTTGAAAGCATTGCCGTGCTGGAAGCGGCGGGCGCAAAAACGCAGGCTATAGCCTGCGTTGTAGACCGCAGGGAAAAAAACATAACGCTTGAACTGCCGTTATACGCATCGGCAAAGGTGAGCGCGTCAAACTTCGACAAAAACGACTGTGAGCTTTGTAAACAGGGTATTCCTTTTGTAAAACCCGGCTCCCGAAAGTTGTAGCTAGTCCATCCTAAATCCTATGGTTTTTTTCGGTGGCGGCGGACTCTCAAGCAGATTGTTCAATGCAATTATTACATTGTTTACACGTTTATCATTTTTTTCGATATAAAGCATAAGCAATTTACGCAATTCAGCGATCTGGTCGCTTGTATCGGTTTGTTTAAGCCAATAATGCCTCATTTTGACAAAAATCCGCATTATCTGGATATTTATGTCTGATGCAATGGGGCTTTTTAAGACGCTGGATAACATCAAAATACCGTGTTCGGTAAAAGCGTAAGGCTTATATTTTCGGCTGTCATTGCTAAAGGTCACAGAATGTGACCTTAAAGTTAGCCATTCCTCGTCGGTTAACCGGAACATAAAATCTGACGGGAAGCGTTCAATATTACGTTTAACCGCTTGATTCAAAACCTTTGTCTCAACCTCGTAGAGCCGTGATAAGTCGCTGTCAAGCATGATTTTGTAATCGCGCACCGTGTAGATCATGTTTTGTATTTGCTTATTATGCGAGGCACGCCGCTTATCCTGCAGCTTATCTTTATTTACTTTGCGCCTAAATATCTTTATTCATTTTTGTATGATTCACTTTCAAATATAGTTTTATCGGAAGCTTTTTGGACTGTTATCAGAACATTGTTATCTTACAATCGTTTTACGGCGGTTATTATTTCATTTGTTTTAAACTACGCGGCGTACTTTGCGGAGATTTACATGCGAGGTATTTAATATCTTCCTTAAGGGCAGTATGCGCTTTATAACTTTGGTCAGTATTATTTTTTTTTATGCTCTTTGAGCGAGTTATCAATTTTAACTTTTGTGTTAATCTGTTTATTCATATTTGTTTTTTCTTTTTTTTTTCTGAAGAGGGAAGGTGGAGTAGAAGGGGGGGTAAGTTGTTGGGATTCCAGGGGTTTTTTTTTTTTTTTTTTTCAAGCAGAAGACGG
>BNVA01000065.1 GCA_025997755.1 Spirochaetia bacterium
CAATCGGGCTTCGCCCTTTGTGCGTTTTTTCTCCGGCACATTTTTGCGGTTGCTGGAAACCTACAGTTTCCTTTATCGCAACCGCAAAAACGTCGTATAGCTTTCACGTTGTGCGAAACGCCAAGCCAGAATGGGTTCAAGGAGGCAGTGCCGAAAGGCAAGTTTTATGGTTTGGTTATGGTTTTCAGTGGGAATCATAGAGTACACCTCCTAAAAAAATATTTTTTTAGGAGGTCATTATGTCCGAAGCTGGCGATTTAAGAAAAAGAATTGAAACCGTTACAGGTAAACCGTTAAATGGACCAAAAGGTCCTGAATGGCTTAAATTAATTAATGACACACTTGGAGTGTTGTTAACAAGATTACCTAATAGAAAATAGAAATACAAACGAACCTGTTTGCCGCCACTGGGCAAATTGGACTTTTAATTTATCTTACAATTTTAGGAGAAATTATGTCAGGAAAAATTCTAACACTTAAAACAAAAAACAAAGGAACGCCGGTTCTTTACTCAGGTAATAATTTTAAGATAACTGATAAAAGGAAAAAACTTAATTTTACTCTTGAAGATAAAAATTACAAATCTACTGCAACGGTTGATATGTATAGTTTGATTTGTCTGTCTTATAATTTCAATAATTTCTTTTTCTGCTAAAATATCAGAAACTATATTTGCTACTCGGGTATTTCCGCATAATTTAATTTTTATTCTTTTATCAAGCCCATCTGGAGTATCTTCCGCTGATAAGTTTCTTGCATTTTGCGGCAATGCTTTTGTTTCTTCTGCATTCAGTATTTCAAGCGTTGTACATAATAATTCTTCTGTTATCTTTATACCACGATAAGTAAATGGTGGTTTAACAATTTTACAAATTAACAAGCTCAAAATTTCTGGAATTTTTTTATACATGATTTTACTACCTCCCAAATTAACCAATATAACCATCGTATTTTGCATCTAAATCCACATAGAGTAAATCAAATTCTGGTAACTCTCGAACAAAACCACCGTTAGTAATTACTTAAAACAATTCTTTTACTTTTTGCAAAATCTGCTATATCATTTGTATTATTTGATTTTATTAAGTCTCTAAATATGTTGTCTATTTCTAACTGTTCCATAATTGTCTACCAACCTTTCCGTAGTTAGCGAACCAACGCGCCAACAAATTCAGTAGTTGCAAAATCATGCCATTGTACCCCAACATAATTATCACAGGCATAGCCTACTAATGCACCAAAAAAACCTCTAACAAAACTGACCCTCTCATCAGCGGAATAATATCCGACATCAATTGCCAATTTTTTTAATTCACCAGCAACTTGAAAAGTTGCATTCTCATTAGGCCCATACAAAACTCGTACCCAATTATCTAATGTATTCTTAAAAGTTTGATCACTTGATAACATTTGAAAAAGTGCTCTACCTTTTCTAGCAATATCATCGGAAATCTTTTTTGCTCCTGCTCTTTTATAAGTTCGATTCTTTTATTTTTCAAATCTCCTAATGAATATAAAATATGTTCATTGCTGGGTTCAAGTTCAACAGCATATTCTAAATCTGATATTGCATCACCAATATAGCCGTCTGCCATAGAAATTTTGCTCCGATAATAATAAGTATTTGCAAGGTCATGTTTTAGTTCATTTATGTTTTCTGGCAACTTATCTATTTGGCTTATAAAAATATTGATTGCTTTACCATAATCATCAAATGATTTTCGTTCTGACCCGTAACGGTTGCCATAAGCACGCGCACGTCTAGTATATGCATAAGCGTTCATAGGGTCAATTTCAATAGCTTTAGTAAAATCTGAGATTGCAAATTCATAGTCGTAAACAAGACAATAAATATCGCCTCGAGCTAAATATGCTCGACAATAAGCAGGATCAAGTTTTATGGCTTTGTCGTATTCTGCAATAGCTCGGGCATATTTTTTCATATCTCGATATACACCCCCTTTATTTAAATACGCAGGCAAATAAGTAGGATCAAGTTTTATGGCTTTGTTGTGTTCAGTAATAGCTCGGTTATATTTTTTCATGTCATGATATACAATACCCCGGCCGCTATAAGCAATTCCGTATTTTGGATCAATTTTTAAAGCTTGATTAAGCAAATCTAGTGCTTTTTTATTATCTTTTCCCATAAATTCAGCCGCTTTTTTCAGAAATTCTTCTGCTTTCAGTTCTTTTGGAGGTGCTTGTGCTATTATACTGTTTATAACAAATACAAAAAAGACAAAAAAACCTACTTTATTCTTAATTCCATTCATTTCTAGCTCCAATAAATATTTTTATTGGAATCATGATGCATAGCCATAATCAACGATCGGGCTATTTCCGTAAATTAGCCGAAAATATCGTATTCGCCGCGCATGGACGCGCGGCATATTCCGAACATTTCAGCCTTTCTATGGCACATAACTCCTTATAAGCGAACTACACATCAAATCATTACCTGCAATCCGATAATGCCGTTGTACAAAAACCGGATAATTTGCGGACGCGTAATGATGCCCGTAGAAGTGTTAAAATGAGGGGAAAAACTGAAATTAGGATTTTCGAACGATGGGGCGTACACCCCTTGACAAGATTAGATGTGGCTAAATAATTTCTTGGTTCTTGGTTCTTGGTTCTTGGTTCTTGGTTCTTGGTTCTTGGTTCTTGGTATGCCGTGTAGCCGTCATAACTTTAGTCTACTGCGCAGGGTAAATTTTTGTCAAGCGATTTTTTCGTATCCTTCAATGCGCATTTCCAGCGTGTCTTCCGTGTATTTTTTGCCGTCCTTGGGTCTGAACGTGATTTTGCAATCATACATTTTGCGGTTTTCCGTAAACAGAAACGATTTTGCCGTATAAAAAGCCATTTTCATTGTAGATTTGCCAGCCTGCGGTTGGTTGATTGGTTTTTTCGTCGTAACTAATCCAGTAACCTTCCACGGGATCCGCCGCAAAACAAACGCCTGCCGCCAAAAGCGCAACGATAATAAGCGCAATAATTTTTTTCATAAAAGCGTACTCCTTAATGCCAAGTATAAAAATAATTACTATGGCGGCTTGCACAAAAAATTTCACCCTGATATGATTATATAATCAGTTAATATCATTTGATTGACGGTTTTCAGGTAACTTTCCACGCTTGCGTCCGCATCCGCGTAAAAGACTCCACACATTATTATTTTTCTCAAGGAGTCGGATATGGAAATCGTTCAGCAGAACAACTATCTTCTTACGGAACCGGTGAAAAAGCTTTTGCCGAAGTTCATCATTCCGTGCGTCATTTCACTGATCATCTCGTGCCTTTACAACATCGTTGATCAGATATTTATCGGCAATAGTTATCTTGGCTATTTAGGCAACGCGGCAACGGGCATCATCTTCCCCATTACCGTAGTCGGCTGGGCATTGTCGCTGTTATTCGGCGATGGCGCGGCGGCGTATTTAAGTTTGGCGCAGGGAAGCGGAAACACAAAGGACCTTGGTAAAACAATCGCCAACAGTATTTTGTTTTCGTTCCTGACGGGTGTCGTGCTGATAGTTATAAGTTATATGGCGGGGGACAGAATACTCTACTCCCTCGGCGCTACGGACGCGACAATCGAATTGACCCGCGATTACGGCGGTATCATTTTTATCATGATCCCGCTGGCGCTGGCGCAAAACACCATGGCGGGAATTATACGCGCCGATGGCAGCCCCCGTTACGCTATGATGGCAATGGCGGTGGGCGCGGTGCTGAACATTATCTTAGACCCCCTCACGATTTTTGTGTTGGGCTGGGGCATTAAGGGCGCAGCTTACGCGACAATCTTCGGGCAGTTTGTGAGTTTTGTTATATGCGCGGTTTATCTTCGGAAAAGCAAAATGTTTCGCCTCCGCGCCGCCGATTTTATTCCCAATCTGAAATCGGTCTCCCGCGTTTTGCCACTGGGCGGATCAAGTTTTCTCACGCAGATTGCCATTGTCATTGTTACCGTGGTAAACAACAAACTCCTCGTGTCTTACGGCGCACTCTCGCCATACGGCGCGGACATTCCGCTGGCTGCTTTTGTCGTCATTATGAAACTGTTCCAGATCATTATTAACATCGCCATTGGCATTGCGGCGGGGGCGCAGCCGGTTATCGGTTTTAATTACGGAGCGAAACAATATGACCGTGTACGCGAGGCGTTTAAATACGTGATGTTTTGGACAATAACAACAAGTGCGATAGCGACAATTATATTTGAGGTATTCCCCGGCGCCTGTATTGCGCTTTTTGGAAGTGACGGCGAACTTTACACAAGTTTTGCAGTCCGGTGTGTGCGCATTTACCTTGCGCTTATAATATTTACCTGCGTTCAAAAAGCCTGCGCCATTTTTCTGCAATCAATCGGCAAGGCAAGCGCGGCAATTCCGCTTTCTATGATTCGGGATGTTGTCTTTCTTATCATATTCACCTTTGCGCTTCCCGCGTATTTTGGTGTTACAGGAATTTTCTGGGCCGCGCCGCACGCGGATATTTTTGCTTTGATTATTACAATTATTGTAGTCTTGCGCGTGTGGAAGGGCATAGGCAAGGAACAACAAAATAAAATGGAAACAACTGAAACGGTGGAAGTTAAAACGCAAGCGGTACTGCGTCCGTCCCGTCCGGGCGTTATTATCACGATTGCCCGCGAACACGGCTCTGACGGTCGTCTTGTAGGACAACTGGTCGCCGGAAAATTGGTAATACCCTGTTATTATAAAGAGATGACTTCTCTCGCGGGAGAGGAGAGTGGTCTTGCCTCGGAGTTTATTTCCAGTATCAACGCCGCTTCTCCTGCCGGTATCCGCGATATGTATCTGGATACCGATGTCGTCAGGCAGGCGATTATCGCGCAGGGAAAAGCAATTCAGAAAATTGCTGATGCGGGTTCGTGTGTAATTGTAGGACGTGCCGCCGATTATGTGTTAAAGGGCAATGAAAATCTGATTCGTGTGTTTATTCACGCACCGGAAGAATACCGCATTAAAGAGGTGATGAAGGTTTACGGTGTTACTGAAGATGAGGCACGGAAACAAACCCATGCACAAAACGCCGCCCGCGCCGCATACTACAAACACGTATCCGGCAACGTTTGGGGCGATTCCCGCCAATACGAATTGTGCATCGACAGTTCAAGAGGCAATGAAAAAACAGCCAATGCCATTTATGCGTATGTGACGAGCAAGTAAGAACGTTAACCACGAATCACATGAACAAATCTGATGAACAAATGTGCGTTTGTACTCCGGCACATTTTTTGCGGTGCTGGAAATTATTGATTCGACAGTTTTAACAAGAAAAGGGACTTGTATTTTTCATAGTTTTGTATTATCCTGATGATTGTAAGTTTCTTTCCTACGAATAAGGAGTTTTTATGCCGATTCAAAGACAAGCACTCGTTGACTGTTTACAACAGATGAAGACTATTTATCTTACTGCTCCAGAGGCTTCTGTCCGTAGTCAAAAATTTATAAATGTGCTTCATGATTATTGTATAACTGAGTTACATAGAGTTGGAATAGATGATAGTAATTTTCAGATTATTAAAGAGGCAACTATTTATGGTTCTCATAAACCCAAAGATGTTGATGTAGCTGTTATTGAGAATATTAATGGTCCACAGATAATCATAGGTATACGTAGTCAGATGTCATCTGTAGCCAAGAACATTTTGACTTATTATGAAGAAATAATCGGTGACTGCATATCATTACACGATAGATTTCCTATGGCCGTTTTATGCTATGTTTATTTACTGCCAAAACATCCAATTAAAGATGGACTTGTCGAATCCGTGAACTTAGAACGGGCAGAACAACTTTTTGAACGCATAACAGGAAGAAATGATTGGCGTGCAACAAAAGATAAATATGAACATTTTGCTTTTCTTAAAATTGATTTTGAAAATGACCCTCCAACGCTTATTGATACTATACCCTTATTAAGCATCGATAATTTCTTTGATAATATTCTGAAAACCTATAATGACCGAAAACCGTTGTAGCGAAAGGATATATCAATATGACTACCGTAAAGCAAAAAGTAACAGGATCATTTTATACTGAAAGTAAAGTTGCTGAAAGTTTAGTAAATTGGGCAATTCTAAACGGTAAAGATCGAGTGTTGGAGCCTTCATTTGGAGATGGTATATTTATTGATAAGTCTATTTGCCGTTTTAGAACGTTAGGAAATTTTAATCCAAGTATTACAGCTGTAGAAATACAGCCGGAAGTTGTTGAATATGTTCGTAAGCAATTCAATATAAGAAATCTTCACACACTAACAACTGATTTTCTTTCGCTCGATTTAATTAATCAATTTGATGCAGTTGTGGGGAACCCTCCTTATGTTGGAATAAAAAATCTATCGTCAGAACAGAAAAATACAGCTCGGCAAGTTATCAAAAACTATAGTGTTCAATGTCCTGATAATGGCAGCTTATGGTTTCCATTTGTGTTACATGCTATTACTACTATTAAGGCGAACGGTCGTTTGGCATTTGTTTTACCTTTTGAAATTACATATACTCGTTATGCATATGGATTATGGAAAATATTATCTCAAAATTTTTCGAACCTTTCAATTTGCCGCATATACGAGGATTTTTTTCCTAATGTTGATGTTGAAACAATAATCCTCTTTGCGGAAGGTAAAGGTGGTAAAACAACTCATATAAAGTATAACACATATAATACTGTTGATGATTTCATGAAGGAAAAAGTGTCAAAATATCAGCAGATTGAATTATCGGATATAGTAAGTAACAATAAGCCATTTATTTCGTCGTTACTAACTTCAAGGCAGCAACAATTATTACAGGGCTTGGAAAACCGTGGTGTTATTAAGCCCATAATTGAAAGTTGTAAATTCAAGATAGGTTATGTGTCTGCTGATAAGGATTATTTTCATCCAAACGCAGACATTATCGCACATTATTCTATTCCAAAGAGTAATTTATATCCAACTATTATTAATGCAAAGGAGATTAATGGCGGCACAGGTATAGGTATTGAGGTATCAAAAGGGGAATGTTCATCTAACTTATATTTACCAAATAAAATTACTGATGGTGATAGGCGTTATATACAAAAAGGAGAAGTAATGTTGGTTCATCAACGCTATAAATGCCGTCAACGGAAACCCTGGTATGTAACGCCTGATGTAGAAATACCTGATGTTATATTATCAGTTTTCGGTGAAATACCTAAATTGGTTGTAAATAAGGGAAACTATGCCGTTTCTAATAGTCTGTTATGCGGTCATTTAAAAGGCATTCCGGCGAAACAGTTATTATGCCGTTGGTACAATAGCCTGACTCTATTGTCTTTAGAATTAAATGTCCATTCATTAGGCGGCGGTAGTTTTGTTATAATACCCGGTGAAGCTGACAGATTAAAAATAATAAGTGATATTCCACAAAAAAATGTCCAAAATATTTTCACACAAATAAATAAAGTCACAAAAGAATTGAATGTAGAAGAGGCTTATGCTCTTGGAGATAAAATCGTTCTACAGGAAATATATGGCATGTCAGATAATGACATAAAGATTATTCGTGAGGCTATTCAGATACTTCGCAAGTGGAGAAATCCTGCTAAGCGCAGGATGTAAGTTTGAATAAATTGTAGAATAAGATATTGATTAAGAACAACAAAATAATATGGTTTATAGTCTATTGATTTCTGCTTTATAAAATTGAATTTTATTATCTAACTTGTTAAGATGTTCTTGTAAATTTTTAATTTCATTTTTAAGAATGCCCCTATGTTTTATTAGCATTTCCATACGTTCAAGTCTAGTCGGATCGCCATCAGCCCTTAATTTGGCATATTTTTGAATTGCTTTAATAGGCATTTTTGTATCTTTTAAACGTTTTATAAATTGTATCCAAGTAACATCATTTTCAGAATAACATCGGTGCCCATTGGATTTACGATTAGGCAGAATCAAATTTTCCTGTTCATAATATCGCAATGTATGTATACCTAAACACGTAAGCCGTGAAAATTCCCCAATCGAATATTCCATAAAAACTCCTTATTCAACAATTTCAACCTGCCTCTAGATTATAGAGTATAAAAAAAATTATTTCTTTCTTTCAGAAAACGCTTGACCTCGAGTTCACTCTAGGTTGTATCTTCTCAATATAACTTTATTAAGGAGGTTTTCCAATGGAAAACACACGCTTTCAGAAAGGGACAGACAGGCTGAACGAGGTAGACGGCAGTGCGGGACAAAATGTTATTGCTTCATTGAAAACAATAGCGCCGGATTTGGGTAAATACATTATTGAATTTGCCTTTGGGGACATTTACTGCCGAACGGGGCTTTCGTTACAGGAAAGAGAGCTTATAACCATTACAAGTTTGTTGACGGCAGGAGGTTGTGAGCCGCAATTAGCGGTTCACATTAACGGATCATTGAATGTGGGTATAACACCAGAAAAAGTGATTGAAACTTTTATCCAATGTATACCCTATACCGGTTTTCCAAAAGTACTTAATGCCGTCAATGTCGCAAAGGAAGTATTTGCGGAAAGAAAAATCAAGGAGGGAAAATAGCATGTTAAAACTAATACTCAATGTTGTTCTTTTGGTTTTTTTAAGTCTTGGACAAGGTAACGCACAGGGAAAAACGGCTGAGTTACTATTGGAGAAAACGTATACGGGTTTTCGTTCTCCCACCGGAATTGCTGTAGACCGTGAGGGGAATTTGTATGTTTCAAACTGGAGCGGAGGCAGCGTCACGAAAGTAGATACAAGGGGTAATCATACTATTTTCGCTGATAACATGGGATCACCGGCTGGCCTAGCTTTTGACAATGACGGTAATTTGTACGTTGCCGACTATTCACAAAATGTGATTTATCGTATTGCGAAAAATAAAAACAAAATTATTTTCGCAAGAGGGTTGCATACCCCTACAGGAATATCTTTCAATAAAAACGGTGAATTGCTGGTAGCCAACCGAAGCAGCAACGAAATTGTCAAAGTGAACGCTTCCGGCAGGGTTGAATTGGTTGCGAAGGGCATGAGAACGCCTGTTGGCGTGGTTGAAGACTTAGACGGTAATCTTTATGTCACGAACTACGGAGGCAGCATTATCAAAGTATTTGCTGACGGAACAGTTAGACCTTTTTCCAATGATTTTGGAAGGCCGGGAGTCGGTATCGACATTAGTTTACAGAATGAAATTTTTGCCGCTGATAATGGAGATGGATGTGTGCGGCTCCTTTCACAAAACGGCTCAACAAGAATTGTAGTTGATGGCATAAGCGGTTGTGTTGCACTACTAATACATGGAAACACCTTATATGTAGGTAGTTGGGGAACTGGAAGCGTGTATGAGTATAGAATAAAATAATATACTTAATAGGGTATGGTCAAAAAATTTCCTGAGGAAAAAATGATATGATAAGTGGTGTAATAATATGTAAAACAATATCTGTTGAAAAATGGGCTATCATTGCGGATTCCAACCCTTTTTTCCAGTATAGCCAACCAAAGATAATACCTCCTACGCCATTTAACATAATAGCACGTATAACAACTATTCCGGTTAAATAAGTTATTTGTGCAGTGGCCGGTAAATGCCCTAAACCAAAAATTGCAGATGCGATAATAATAGATAACCATATTCCAAGATTTGTGGGGTGTCCGTCTTTTGTCTTTTTTATTTTAAAAGTGATCCATACAAGCAAAGAAACTAGGAATAATCTTAACAATATTTCTTCTGCAATACCACCATAAAAAGACGCAAGAAATGCCTTCCAGACCGATACGGATATTTCCAGAAGCTGCAATTCTGGGATCAACTTATTGAAAGGGATACTAAGTAAAACAATTAATATACCAGCCAAAATACCCAAACAAATGGAAGGCAATATTATAGACTTTAGTTCTTTAGTTTGTTTTTTTCCTTCCAAGGCGTTCTGTAATATCGGCATCCCCATTTCAATGCGTTTTGAAAAAAATAATCCGAAAAACGTTGCCACTGAAAATAAGACAAGATTTTGTACAACTGTAAGAAGCAAAAGAATAGCAGAAATTTCAATCTCGCTTGAGGTAAGCGCCAGCGAATAAGGTATCACAAGCATTGATGTAATGACGCATATAATGAGTAAAATAAAGAATAATTTCCAGTTTATAACATTTTTCATAGAACAAAACCTTCCTTAATCAGTAATTTACATATAAATATCTTTTTATATTATATACTTTTATTATTTTTGTCAGCTATTTTTTTGACATTATTTGTAAATATAATCAGCAATTTTACTTTTAGAAATTTTCTGATAAAATGAACACATGGGGCAGTGGATATTACAGGCACAGTTGTGCCGATTTGAGGAAATTGGGAAACGGGTCTGCGAAAAATCGACATGGAAACGGCG
>BNVA01000066.1 GCA_025997755.1 Spirochaetia bacterium
CAGATGCGGCGGGAAAAGTAGACCCAAAAGTTTTTTCTTGTGTTTTTACCGCTCTCAAAACAAAAAATACTATCACTTTTGATTATCAGCCATTGTCAAAAGAGACGTTTATGAGGCGGACGGTTGATCCGTATCACGCCATTTCGCAAAAAGGCAACTGGTATTTTATCGGATTTTGCCGCGACCGGAACGAGCCGCGAATGTTCACTTTCTCGCGTATTCAAAATGCCGCTCTCACAAAAAAGCATTTTACCATACCGCCTGATTTTAATCCGGGCGATTATTTTGACAAAGAGATGGGCGTGTGGGCATCGTCCCGCGAGCCTGTAACGGTGGAGTTACTTTTCGACAAGACAATCCGCACCTTCGCAATCGACCGGCAATGGCACAGCGGACAAATTGTTGAACAACAAAAAGACGGCAATGTTTATGTGAAGTTTACCACCACGCAAATGCCGGAAGTATTGCGCTGGGTACTGGGGCAGGGACGTACGGTAAAGGCATTGGGACCGGCGGAGTTGGTAGAGCGAGTGAAGGCAGAAGTGGAAGCGGTGCGGGGGATGTATGAGTGATTTTTTGAAAATATTTTGTCACTACGACACTCAATGACGTTTTGAGTGCCGTATAATGGTTGTATAATAAAACGGCTTATGCCGCAAAAATAATTTTTTTGGAGGATGAATATGTTACCGTTGCTAATTGCAAAAATGATTCGCGACAAAAAGGAACGTGAAGAATATGAACGTTTGGAGCAAGCAAGAAAAAGACGTATCTCTAAGAGATGGAAGATTATTGCGATAACGGTTTCTGTTATTGCAGTGGCAGCAGTGATAGTCATTTTGGTTTTTAAAATATTTTAAAAGGAAAAAAATGAAGGTATAATAAGTATGGCACTATTTGATTTTCGTAATAAGAAAAAAGACTCAAAAAAGAAAGACGAAGATGCAAAGACTCTCACCAATGTCGGTTTGTCTGGTGCCGCTTCCGAAGTAGTACAACGGTATGGAAGTGCCGCTAAGGAACATCTTGTAGCGTATGGCGGTGTCGATAATGAGATAAGAGTAAATATTGACGGAAAAGAGACTGGTAAACACCTCACAAAGAGTCTAAAAAGTATCTCGGAATCAAAAGTCAATCCCGAATTTGAAAAACAAAATATCAAACAGTAGGCAGGCTTTTCAGCGGAAGTGAAAGAGACCGCCCGGGAAAACGCCGAGCGAATTATAAATAAAGATAATACTCGTGTAGTCCGTACTGATGATATTGGTCGTGTAAATGACCCCCTTTATGACCATGTTGAAATAGACGCTAAAGGCAATATTGTTGATGGTTCCGGCTCACAAATGAAATTCGTAGGTAGTAATCCAGAGCAAGCCCTTGATAGATTAGCTTCAAAAAAATTTGAAAAATATCTTGATGCTGATGCTAAGATAGAAGTTCCGTCTGATTATTATGACGGAATTAAAGCTGAAGCAAAAGCAAAGATTGACTCATTACAAAAACAAGTTGATACACTTAAAATAGAGGGGAAAACGGATATTGCCGCTCAAAAACAGGCAGAACTTGAGAAATATAAAAAAATAGATAAAAATTTGGAAAAAAGCCATGTTTCCAATAAAGAGGCTATCGAGGCAAGAACAAATCCCGAAATATCAACAGCAAAAGATGTTGTAGGTGTCAGTCATCGTGCTGGTCTCGAAGCCGCAAAGTCTGGTGCTGCTATTGGCGGAGGTATATCTTTGGTAAGAAATATCGTAGCGGTAGCGAAGGGTGATAAAGAAGCAGATGAGGCAACTTTGGCGGTTATCAAAGATACAGGTACGGGGGCTATTGTTGGGTATGGAACTGCATTTGCCGGTTCTGCATTAAAGGGAGCTATGCAAAACGCGGATGATGTGATTATTCGTTCACTGTCAAAAACAAATCTGCCTGCACAAATTGTAACTGTAGCGTTAGAAACAGGTAAAACGCTTGCAAAATATGCTAAAGGAGAAATTGACGGGGTGGAATGTGTACGCGAACTTGGTGAAAAAGGTACCGGTATGGTTGGCAGTGCGGCATTAGGCGCTTATACCGGAGCCATTGCAACGGCAACATTTGGTAAAAGTTTTGAAGTTGTACTCGGTTCGCTTGGAACAATCGCAATTCCAATACCGGTTGTCGGGACAATGATAGGGAGCATGGTAGGATATTTCCTAGGAACGGTTTGTTATTCAAACTTATTGGAATCAGCTAAAATACTAAAAGAAGCCAAACTCGCTCGTGAAGAACGTATACGAATTGAAAAAGAATGTGCACAAGCAATCGCTATGATTTGCGAATATCGTATGGAAATGGAAAAAATGATTTCCGAGTACCTTTGTGAACATATAGAAGTCTTCCATAGTGCTTTCAACGATATAAAATCTGCTCTAGCTATCGGCGATATAGACGGATTTATCGGTGGAGCCAACTCAATTACGAAAAAACTAGGTGGAACCACACAGTTTGATACCTATGATGAGTTTAACACATTTATGGAAAGTTCAGAAGCATTTAAATTGTAATTATTTTGGAGGAACGTATGGAAAGAGAAACTGCGGCGAAGTATGTTATTGCACATCTTTTTATGTTTGCAGATCGTCAAATCAACCGTAGGCAGCTTGACTGTCTTGATAACTATGGAGAGGAGCTGTGGAATCTGTCGGATATAAAAGCGGAGTTAGCAGATGTGTATGACAAAGGAGGTGTCACTCTGGAAAGTAAAGCCATGAAAAAGCTAAAAGAGTGCATCAAAAAAATGTGTAGCGATGTGCTATACACCTTTGATGATCATCCTTCCAGATCCCAAATGGAGTGTATGTGGATAGTGGTATCATTAGCTTGCTCAAGAGAAGGGATTATTTCAAAAAATCATACGGCACTTCTCAAGATGCTAGCCGATGAGTGGAAAATAAATAAGGACATTCTCATGGAAATGCAGGACACTGTGGAAACAAAAATGGTTTTATATAAGCATAAAGACTGGATAAACTGTGTATCTAACGATGATGACAAAAACAATTTGATCTCTGCGGCTAAGAAAGACAAGAAGGCACTGGAGCAAAGTGTGGAAGATTTGATTGCAGACATTGCAGGAGATATGGTTGATACGGAAGAAAGCAAGAAACATTCAAAGTCGAAAATATGTACCGTTGCCTTAAAATCTGTGGACGGTGCGGGTTTTTATAGAACCGGTGTTACAACCGAAAATGAAGCAGAGTAATCAAAAGGAGATATTGAAATGCCATTACCATTAATATTGGGAATTTTAGCGGCTGGCGCAGGTGCGTTGGGAATTGGGAAAGGGGTGAAAGCCGGTATTGATTCGAAAAACGCCAAAAGAGTCAACAATAGTGCGGAGAGTCTAATACAAGATGCTAAAACGTTTATTGAGAGTGCTAGGGAGCGAAGTAGTAAAGGACTCGCCGTTCTTGGGGAGAAAAAGATCAGTGTTTTGAACAGCAGTGTGGCTATTTTTATTGAGTATTTCAGTAAGATAAAACATATTGAGTTGGAAGATTCTGTGGGTATGGAAGAGTTACGCAAATTCGCAAATGATCAACAGTCTTTTACCGAATTGCGTAGTTTGAGCGGCTATGCATCGTCTATTGCCGGTGGGATTACTAGCGGAGCAGTTGGGGGAGCACTCACTGCCTTTGGCGCGTGGGGTGGTGCGATGGCTTTGGGCACAGCATCCACTGGAGCCGCTATCTCAGGCTTGACAGGTATAGCGGCGACAAACGCTACTCTGGCGTTTTTAGGCGGCGGTTCTCTCGCTGCAGGCGGACTGGGTATGGCGGGAGGAGCCGCAGTACTTGGAGGTCTCATTGCCGGACCAGCCTTGGCGGTGGCTGGATTCATTATTGGAGCAAAAGCAAAGGCGAACCTAGACAAGGCTTATTCCAATTTGGCTGAAGCAAAAAAGGTCGCCGAAGAACAACTTTTAGGCTTCTTAAATGCTGTTTTGTCTCAGACAAGTACAAGCATCATAACGTCGATAGAAATTATCGAAAAAAAGGATTTACCTGCTGATATAGTTGGCGGTAAAGCAAGCCGACTGGATGTTAGGGCAAAAACAGCAGATGGCAGAAAAACTAATATTGAAGTTCAGCTTGAAAATGAACACAACATCATAGAACGGAGCTTGTATTATTTGGCTTATGAGTTTACGCGCGGGATTGAGAAAGGCGATGATTATGTTAAGTTGCCGCCTGTGATTGCAATCAACATTCTTGGATTTGGGTATATTCCGCTTTCTGATTTTCATACAAGTTTTCACCTGTACGAAGATAAGCACAAAGAGTATAAACTTACCGATGCTTTGGAACTTCACTTTTTGGATATGGTAAAGTTTCGACAGTTAAAAGCGAAGATTGATTTAAGTAATCCGTTGCATCGCTGGCTGGTTTATTTTGATGAACAGAGTCCGATAAATCTTGTTCAGGAGGTTATAAAAATGGATCCGGTAATAGAAAAAGCACAAGCAAAGATGGATATGATACAACGCGACCCTGCGTTGCTCCATGCGTATGACATGTACGAGATGTCTCTTATAGATCGTGCTTTCGGTATACAAGGGGCAAGACAAGAAGCGAAATTGGAAGTTGCAAAAAAGCTCAAAGCTATGGGACTTAGCTCTAATCAGATTAGCGAGGCCACAGGTCTTCCATTAGAGGAAATAGCAAGGCAATAATATAAACTTGTTTCTTAAAGTATGTAAGAAAGCGATTTAAGAAAACTAAAGACAAGTATGATCGTCGATGTCTTGCAGCATCAGGGTATGCGGGTTACTGCGGGAATGTTGGTAGCTTCCGGCTATTCCATCAATGAAGTTTTTGCTTGATATGAATCTGTATCCTGTTGCTTCAAGTCTTCGAAAAATACCAACAGGAACTGGAACAAGGGGGGCTCGTCACGGTGGACGACAAATGAACACGGGGGGTGCCTATTGCCAATCAAACCTAAAAACAAGTGATGCCGGCATCACCATTTTTACCTATAATCTCGTGTCAACAGATATGTCAACAGTGTATTGACACTTTTTTGAACTTATTATATATTTAATATACTTGGTAAAAGTATGTTAAGTCTTTATATTATAAGGACTTAACGATACGAGTAAAGTGCAGTAATGCAGTCTGAAAAGCTTAATCTCCACTTCTGGGGGACTTGGGGTCCCCGGTTCAAATCCGGGTTGCCCGAATGGAAAATCTCACTCAAAGATTAGGGTCTAATTCCTTGTATAATAAGGAGTTAGCTTTTTTGTTTCTGATTTTAGACAGCAACTGTTGATTTATTTGTTGATAGCAGGATGTTACGCCGGCGTAACATTTTTGGCGGGTGGTGTTGCGGGCAACACCTGTTTTGATGTGGTATGAGCAGTTGGGACAAAATCAAAGTCGAAGGGCTGGGGCTAAAGCGACCTTCAGTTTGAACTATCCGGAATTTCCGGATAGTTGCCATCTGTTCTCACATCGGCCAACCTATACTTTTGCATCCTACTATTCGGCTTATCGGGAACGGTCATTTCAATTAAACCGGCAGACAATAGCGGCTCAATGTGGCGGCTGAAAGAGCGTGAATCGCCGTTCAGTTCGATTACAACGAAAATCTCCTTACGTGAGAGTGTTTTGTTTTCGAGAGCTTTCAGTACGGTACGTTGTATATCGCTTAAACCAACTTGGTGCTTATCTTGGTGCTTTTGCTGAAGCGCAATGATGTCAAAAATTGCCGAAAGTGTAAATTCAATGAAAGCGCCGGAATCATTGGCTTCTCTTGCGTCCTCAATCGCCTGATAATACTGCGGCCTGTTTTGATACAGAACTGATTCCATCGGTATCCACGCAAAAATCGCGTTCCATTTGGCAAGTAAGAGCGTTTGCCACAACCGTCCCATACGCCCGTTGCCGTCTGCAAACGGATGAATGGTTTCGATTTCATAATGCAGGATTGCACTTTTTAGTACGGGATGTAGCTCTGACTCTTTAGCCCATCCAAACAATTCTTCCATCAGTTGCGAGACAAATTGCGGACGTGCGCCGATATGCACCGCCTTGTTGCCGTCAAAAACGCCGACATCGCCGCTGCGGAATCTACCAGATTCTTTGACAAGCCCTTGGGTCATCAGGTTGTGCGCTTTTAGAAAATCGCTGATAGCATAGGGGTCAAATGCCATAATTTTATCATAGGCTTCATAGGCGTTCTTTACTTCCTTGACTTCCTCCTGCCGTCCTGCGATCACTTTTCCTTCAACCACAGCGGTTACTTCGTCGAGTGAAAGCGAGTTGCCCTCAATGGCAAGGGAGGAGTGGATTGTACGCACACGGTTTTCCCTGTGGAGTTTTATGTCGCGCTTGAATCCCGTTCCAAACTCAAGGCGGGTCGCTGTTTCCACTATTTTTGCCAAATAGTCAGCGGCCTTTTCCGTGATGGTATAGGGCGGTTTCGAAGTCATTATGATGCCCTCTTGATGATATTTGCCAATACAAGTGATTCCAAATGCTGGTGTAGTTTTTCCGGTAAATATCCACCTTTGACAAGTACACCAAGTTCCATATTTCGATCCATAGCGGCGGTTGTGAGATTTGCGCTTGTGATAAACGCGATATTTCCATCTGCAACAGCACACTTTGCATGTACCGCACTGGTTATGCTTTCTGCACCCGATTTTTGGTCAGATGCCCAAGTAAAAATATTGGCAGTTGGAAATAGTTTTTTCATCAACGCAACTGAATCTTGGCTATCTACCCTACCACCATGTTCTTTCGACAATTCTAGCAAAATGTTTATCGTTACATTACGGCCAATTGCATTTCTAATTGATTCGATTATTGAATTTACTTTATAGGCGACAAAACTGACAATGAAAAGTTTTCCTTTTGCAGAGTTGATAATTTCGCACAAGACTTGCTCGGTATGTCGTATAGGTATTTGCCCTACTGATGGCCCTGTCCAAACCAATTCGGTCGTTCCCCGCTTTTCAATTTGAAGTGCGGTAGCAGATGCTCCTCGTAGAGCAGTTGCAATGTCGTGTGGAGAAACATTTTTATTGCGACGCCACGCTTCATCAAAGTTGTGAATAAGTTCCTTGTCAGTATTTGGTCCAAAAGTCGATTTTACTAACGTAAATTGTTCCACTTTCCCAATTGTTTCAATTTTTGAAGCCACGATTGCAATACGCTCAGGATGTAATTCGAGACCAAGTTTTGCAATTACTTCTAACAGTTCGTCCACTCTCTATTCCTCAACAGAAAAGAAAGCTGCATCGTTAGATTCAAAGGTATTAACAATGAGAGCGCGGTCAAGATAGCGATTGCCTTGCTCACAAGATGTTTCAGAAACAAAGGCACACGAATGACATGCCGCCAAATGAAGCGAACGATCATCTTTGGGATTGTGGTCAGAACACAGTGGGTCAGAAGCGCAAACTGTTGCTCGGTTTAGTGCTTGAGTTATCAGTCTACCTAAGTTTTCCGGTTTGCCTAGTTCAACAAGTCCACCAAGAGTTCCATCGGAATCTGCTGCGGCTGTGTATAACAAAATACCTGCCATAGATACCGTGCTGTCCTTTTTTGCATAAATACGTTCACGGATACTTGCTGCATTATATCCACATTCAAGGGCAAGTTCTCTAATAAGAATGTGTACAAAAGTATGTAGCATGGTATAACGAATACCGGGATATCCATCCTTCGGCTCAAGGTGGCGCATTCTTCGCCAACCTTCATGTCCGGCGAATAATAACTCATTTCGTTTTAACACTGCACTTTGCTTTTCCCATTCGTGAACGGCGTTTTCATTAAATTGAATAAAAATTCCTTCACCATGCACTTCGTTAGCAGGTATCCAATCAGGTTTATTTCGACTTAATGCTGCCATAGGCGGGCGCTCTGACGAGTCACTTGTTTCTTCTGCCGTTTCAATTCGTGTATACCCTATCAGAGCATTCACTTCGCGAAGACGCTCTAATAATAACACCTTAGAAAAATAATTCTTATATGCTTTCGGTACACTCGTTTTTCTGCTCAAAAAATGGGGCCAGTTTGCAGGAGGATTTTCAGAGGTCAGAACTTCCCATTCTGGTGTTTTTATATCCCCATCAGAGATAATCGTGGCAGACTTTCCCACCTTATGCTCTTGGAGTGATTCCCAAATATCCTGCGTCTTATACTTATCAATCCCCGGTAATAAAGCACCGCCTTTTACCGCTATCAACAAGCCTTCAAGTTGCTCAATATTCTGAACACTTGAAAAATATGCCCAGCCATCTGTAATCAGTTGTGACAATGTATAACCAGCTAATGGTATCGCCAGAACAGAGACGTTTATTGGAAACCAGCCATTAGTGGCACCTAACAAAATAGTTCGCGCCTCTTCGTCACACTTTTCATATGAGGTAAGATGCGGATGCCGACCACGGCAGGCAGGGAGATTCGCCACCGCCTCATCGCCAAAAGCGTGAACTAAAGAACGAGCGGTACCGCAAGCATCACATTTTACCCATAGGTTTTCGGTTTGAAGCGAAGCACCGCGTTCAAAAAATCGCAATGTTTCTTTACAATCAGAATAGCCACCATGTACGAACCAATGCCACGGAAAATCATCAAGATGACCATTTCTACATGCAAGAAGAAAACGAGCAGGAACGGCATCGGCGTTTTTACTTCCCTTATCACAATTCGTATGAACAAAGTGTGTTTGCTCAGGACGATGTGAATTTTCTTTAATATCAAATAATCCTGAATCATACTCTGCCAAAAGACCGCATTTTACACACCTAAGCCAACGGGGGAATGGCTGAACAGGCACACCAAGCTTTCCTTCTGCTGAAAAAGAGTCAATCCCATCTTCCCTGACAAATGGAGGCATACGCAGACGTTTTACTTGTGGACCAAGAATACGTTGCACAGCGGCAAGTAGCCTTGCTTCTTCAACGGGGGTGCAGACATCGGCATTCCACCTATCCAACCCCATCGTTAAAACTGAAATGTTCGGCAGGTCAATGAGGGCGCCAGGACCATACGTCCACAGTAACTGGCTTGGGCGAACTTCGCCTACTTTATATGAACTCATTCATCGCCTCCGTCTGCACTTTTCATTTTCCATGGCGGCGGTTCTGTTGTATGAATCGCATCATCCATAATTAATCGTACCCCGGGTTCCACTTCACGCATCGACATTGGGACTGTAAACTCATCCCACATAGCGATACCTGCACGTTTGAGCAATGCCACTAGGTCACCGTGTCCATGCTCAGTTTCATATCCTAATCTGCGGCCACCTTTAAGAGCTTCTTTTGCCCATCTATCCAACCTATCAGCAATCATATCCTCGGTAAGTTTTTTTGTCGTGCTGTCTTTTGTTTTCCACGCTCGCCCTGAAATAACCTCCCGGGTATTTATTGCTTCTTCCTTAGTCGGACTGTCTAACAATTGCGCACCACGATTGGGATTTAAGGTTTCATTGTTCAATCGCAATAAACTTATCATAGTGCCGGTTAGACCCCTATCCAGTGCACGGGAGGCGAATGGAGTTACTGATTGCGCTTCAACGTGTTTGTAAAAAGTAGAATGGTAGTGTTCAAACATTTCGTAATGCGAAAGATCCCGAGGCCGTGACCATGTAAGAACGGTTACAACTAATCCTGGGAAAACACGGCCAACTCGGCTTGTGGCTTGAATATATTCCGCAGTATTCTTTGGCTGCCCATTTATAACCATAAGCCCCAAACGATTTATATCAACACCAACAGACAGCATATTAGTCGCCAACACAATATCAATGGCGCGCGTTTCACCTTTTGCCCATTCTGTCTTGTATGCGACTGATAATTGGTCAAGTTTTTTTGGAATTTCTTTATTGGAAACACGGGATGTTAATTCATCAATGTTTCTCACCGGCCGTTGCTCTAATCCCGGACGGATGACGCTGCCCATCTGTACCCGATATGAACGGGTCCGCACATCGTCTTCCGCTAAACGCCGCATACCACCAAGTTCACGGAGCGAATTAAAATAGCCAACCAATGTCATGTATGGGTCGGCAAGGGGCCCAAAATGGTCAAACAAAGATTTGGCACCGGTTAAAAGTGCCACATACACACGAATCAGAACTGCCGGACGCGAACTACCGGGCGAACAGATTCCCATATAGAGACGCCCCGGTTTGTTTTCAATCTTTCGTTGAACCGAAAAGAAATTGTCTTCAATATCAAGACCCTGCGGAGGAAATATAGAAACCTTGCGCAGAAACACATTGTTTACTTGGCTCTCCGCAGGGTCTTGATATTGAAGACAATTTCTTTTCGGTTCAACGAAAGATTGAAAACAAACCGG
>BNVA01000067.1 GCA_025997755.1 Spirochaetia bacterium
CAAAACACTCCTTGTTAAGGAGATCACACAGAAAAAAAAGGAGGGCATAGCCGCTTGAGTCTACAAAGACAAAAGAGGACATTTCTATTGAACGGAAAAGGGGGACATTTCTATTGGTTGTTGACATTTTGTGAAAATTTGCTTGACTTTTTTTTATTTTTGATAAATTTATATAAGGAGGGTTTTTTATGCAGTTTTAACAGCGATTTTAGTCGGCATCTAAAAAAGCGGATACACTTTTTAACGTGCTGCAGATGCTTCCAGAGGATTAAAAAAACAAGACTTAAAGTTTTGTCGCGCCCATATAATGGCTGCCGTTGTTGTTTCAAAACATTTAATAGCACGGAACCGCAAAATAAGCGAGCATAGGCGAGTTTTGACGCCGAAAGCAAACAGTAGTGGAAAGGACTGCGCTACTGTCGCACGAAAAAAGTTAACACACTTTCAAACGTGTACCGTCCCAATGACTTCAACGTCAAAAACTTTTTTCAAGGGGCATAGCGTGAAACAAAAAAATAATATTACCGCAGAGAAAACATACTATGCCCCGAACTGGAGAGCCGTATGTTTTCAAATAAAAATTTAAAATCTTATTATTCTCGATCTGAAGTTGCACAAATTATGTCGATCAGTCTATCATCGGTTGACCGTGGAATTCAGGCTGGACGTCTTCCGTTTTCGCGATTTGTCCGTGTGGGACGGAGGCTACTCCTGCCGAAAGAAGCTCTGGTTGAATTGAATTCACTTGGCACTGTCAGGGTTAATTCACCGCTTCCTCTAATTGTTGGCGATATAGGAGGCGAAAATGAATAATTTTGAATCAGAAACTATTTCGTTGAATAATATTGACATCATCAAAAAACCACATCCGACAACAGCGGAAATTATAGAACTAATTCATCCATACATAATACAGATGATTAATGAACATCCAGTTCATGGAATTTCGTTATTAAAACTTCATTTCCGCGATTCGAAAATTGCCTTTATTGGCTTGGAGAAGTCCGTATCATTTTTGCCTAATGGAAAACAGGTTAATGTTTAGGAAAATCGGTTTTCTGCAATGGCCTATTGGTCATTGCAGAAAATTTTCACATTTATTTTATGGAGAAAAATATTCTAATGTGCAGAGTAAAGACATTAAGTAAATCGTTCGTTGAACGATTTTATAATTTTATTTTGGAGTAATATATGAGTTTGGTAATAAATTTAACGGATCAAGATGAAATAAATCTTAATATGTATAAGGGGTTTAATAATTTTCAAGGTTTCTGTTGCTTATTAATTTCTGCTTACAATACAGCAAGTTTTTCCAAATATTGTAAATATAGCAACCATAGTATTTTTGAAAACAAAGAACGAATTGTTAATAGCCTAAACAATCCTAAACCACTTCTTTTTGATCATTTTTGTTATAAAGGTGAAACAATTGTATTGGCGTCAAAAGGCGGAGTTGGGAAATCATTAATGTCAATTGAAGTTGTAAAAAATCCTAATGTTAAAAAAGCTTTGTTTTTATTGCTTGAAGATTACAGTGGTAAACAGCTAGTGCGATACACGAATGCATTACCAAAAGACAAATTTGAAATAATTTCTTGTTCCAAATGGCGGGAAATATGCTCATCCGTAAAATACGCTATGGTTAGTAATATAAACAAAATTGCTGTATTTGACTCAAAAATGCCGATTTTTTGCAAAAAATTACAACAAAGACGTGAAGAATTATTAAAAAAATATAATATTCAAGAAACCCAAGGTCTTGATAATATTCTTGTATATGAATATTTAATGGATAATATTGTAAATCTTGGATTTGATTTTATATGTATTGATTCATTGAATGCGCTATTAGGGAACCCCAATCGAATATGTAGATCAGTGCTTGAAAGAATTATACAGAAGACAACAGAGTTTAACATGACATTGCTTATCATTCATCACATTAACAAAAAAGGTGAGATAACTGGAAATAGTGACTTGGTGAACGTAGTTGATTCGGCTTATATACTGAATATCGAAAGCGAAAATAATCTCTCTATAACAGAAATAAAATCAAGACATAAGATCAATCAGGAAAAAGCGATCTTTGAGCGAATATCAAAAAATCAATGTGAAGTTGAATATAAGCTAAAGGATGTCAGTCCTTATTCACCAAGTGATAAAAAAGATCAATCCGGTTTAACGGCAATGGAAAAGCTTATAACTGATGCATTTGAAGGTTCAAATATAATATCACATGATGAGCTCAATGCCTTTATGGCTGATAAAAATTACACCAATACTGTCTCAATCGAAAACTGTCTAAAACGTTTAGTAGCAAAGAATATATTAAAAAAAGCTGATGGTAAAAAATGGGACCAAATTGAATTGGTTGCACAAACACAAAACTAGTTTTAATGGATACCTGATGGTTGAAACATACTTGAGGGTATTACTCGTTTCATCATCACAGTGCTAATACACTCTTTTATGATCAACTTGATGAAACGGGTGTGTAAGTTGTGATGATGAAAGCATATTACTGTTTGTAGGTCGCATTGTTGCAATATTCCATACCTATCGAGACTACGAAAGCTAGATTTTACATGGGACTTTACTATGCTCTTAAACAACCACTGCCTTTGGCGGTGGTTGTTTACTCCAAAAACATCCCCATGATACCACCCCCAAAGGAGCCATTTATGACCAGCATAGACCCGCAGCTTTACATTCACTCCATAGCCCTGTCGTTTAACAAGGTTTTTATCAATAATCTTCATTCCGCACATAGACTCGCCGAAATATACCCCGCCTACCGTTTGCTATATTATGGAGACAGGGGAATTCTTCTGGTTAACGGCAATGTGATAAATACCGTTGAGCCGGTTATCCATCAGGTTTACTGGATACTAACCGGTCTTGTAAAAATGGGTATCCTAAACGGTGATATTCGCTTATACCATCTTACCCTTCACGAGCTCGAACTTAAATACTGCTTTTCATATAGTCAGCCGTTTTTCTGCAGTCCTAACGGTTTTTCAAAAGTAAATAACCGCTGGCTCTCGAATGATTATTGCCGGATTTACCGCAGCAACGGGGAACTAAAGGGGGCGCAAAAGTCCTTTATTTGCGCCGAATTATTTCACAGGGAAAACCGTGCAAATCTTATTTTCAATTTATCGGGAAGAAAACGCCAATATCTTAGCCTGCAGATTCTGGGATATACAATTCCGCATCTTTTTATCCAGCTTATCCCATTATTGTCTTGCTATCTCACCCAAGCGGCAAATCCGGATGATTTCAGGATTGAAACAGAATACCTTTATTATATGCGTCCTGAATTTAGACAAATATTTGAAAATGCCGGATGGTTTACCGAAGACAGGTTTGTAAGAAAACGCTTCCGTAAAAATAGTGACGGGGGGTTTTTATGGTCGAAATAGGCATCTGTAATTTAATATGAGGCTTTGTGATTTTTAATTATATTGTTACAACATAATAGTAGGTACCAAATAAAATTCACGGTACCAAGGAGTAATAAATGGAATTATTAACGGTGACAGATGTCAGGAAGTTATTAAAGGTCTCGCTATCCAAAGTCTACAAGATGGCTGAGTCAGGAGAATTGCAATCAATCAAAATCGGTAAGTGTCTTAGGTTTAACGAGGAACAAGTCAAGGCACTAATATCAGGCAAAGTAAGAGGATGCGAAAGATGATACCCATTGAAGGAATCGATAAAATCAAAGTGCTGCTTAATCAAAACTGTAAAATCAAGCATATTGACCCATACAACAGACTAACGTTGCAAAATGCAGGGGCTTACAAATCATTGACTATAAACGCAGAATGGTTTATTCCTTATCTTGACTATCAATGGCAGATTGTAAACGCGATATACTTTCTTATAAAAAAAGGTGTGCTGATTTTTCCTGATAAGCCTTACACAACGTTTTACATTTATAACAACCCTTATTACTTTTTTAGCGAAATTATCGAAACTGAGTTTTATTCTGATTTCAAACCTAAGAACGTGGAAGTCGTACCGGAAGCAGTTGAAAACGGCAAACTTATCCGGTATGTGGATAATAAATCAGGAACACCCACAAACACGGTTTATTCGCCCGATTACAACGCGGAACAGGACCGTCATTCTATAGTTATTCATTATGACAAATGCGAAAAGAACATGCAGGACAATCATATCTCACACAAGGAATTAGCGGAATATCCGAATACAATGAGGATGGAATTCCGGCTATATAAGAATAACAACTGCCGGTATTTGCACTGGGTGAATTTCAGAGGGAATTATTTTGAAATATTCAATCGCTTCAGTGAATTATTAGCCATACTGTACAATAACTATGTGGCGGGGAATTTCATTACACACGGAAAAGAGAATGTAGGCTGGAACAAAGTAAAACGCATAGCGGATCGAAAACGAGATAAAGGAGCAAAGATTCAGCAACGGTATCGCGGGAAAAAACTAATGAGAACGGACGCAGAAACGGAACAGGTTATAGAGATAAGACAAGTGCAGATAAAGATGCCCAAACTGATAGAAAACCATACATAATAATAAGAAAACAGCATAATCGTGTATGACGGAATAGGAAAATAGGAGGGGGGATATAATTAGGAGGTGATCGAAATAGATTAAGCTATACGCCGAAATTAGTTCATTCATAAAAATGCGAGCCTGTAAAAAAGGAGCCTGTGGCCGCTTTGAAGGCGGCAACAAAAGCCGCAGAGCTTACTCCGCGGCTTTTGCTCGTTGTTTTTCACGATTGAAAATATCTAAGATATGAGGTGCATCCTGCTAATTTCAGCAACGCACCTGCTGCCAAAACAATGCAGCCGCAAACCGCAATACCTTTTGCATACGGCTTCATGTCCTTCCAAATCTGCCCAGCCAACTCGACAGCCGTTTCCGCTTTGACCTCTTTTTCAATTTCAGTGTTTTCCATAAAATACCTCTCTCCTACAAAATTTAGACAAGGTTTTACCTCATCTATCACACAACTGCAATCAAAGGCGTGTATGATAATGCCAATATATCACTGCTAAGACGAGCATGAATTGGCTTTAAGAAATGAGGAACCCTGTATAGGCTCCCCATTTCATTTACGCGCTTTCTGATTCAACAGGGTAAATTCTTGGCTTGGGTGACAGCAAGTTCTCGAAAACTTTTATAGCTTCTTGAAATTTGTAATCAGCATAAGTTTCGTATCCGTGTTGTTTTGCTATCTTTTTGTGATGACTTTTTACAGCTAGTGATACGGTCGTTACAAGCACTGCTACTTCGCCGGTTATACAAATACCGAGAGTTTTTAGGTTCATATCATTCCTCCTTTAACCTTTAGTATGTCTTATTATATAAATTATATATAATTGAATATGCGTTTTGGGAATAGTTTTAATGCACCTATACCGCAATATTCTTATGATAGTGCCAGTATAATACTACTAAGACGACTTCTAGTGTCGCCGCGTGGAAAATATTTTGTGATATAACTTGCAGTTTAGTATGTCTTTGTATGCGTCTAGCTCACCATCGGTGTAGAGGTACTTGTACCGGTCTTTTGAATTTGTACCGTACCAGTTTTCTTTGTTGCGGCCATGAAACCGAATATATGACGTATCGGCAGTTATTACAGGCTTGAATGTTGGCAGCTTTAGGAATTGAGTAGTAAGTAAAGTCCAACTCAAGAGCGTTAAAATGTTTGGCATAGTATGACAGCAATTCATCATGCCGGATTCTTGGCTGGTAAAAGACTTCCGCCCAATCTTTGGGATAATCATAACCGCAAGTGCCGATTAGAAGTTTGCTCATAGTTTTGATTAACCTTTAATTATCCTACTTTAGGAATGTCGCTAAGAAGTGTTGTGTAGCACGGTGATAATAGCTCACGCTTCATTATCCAGGGGGCGTGTTCGTTGTCGTCGTTATGCGATTTTGCAAGGTCTCTCATTCCTAAATGGATTGTGCCGCGTCCGTATTTGTTATTGATTTTATCAAAGGCTTTCATTATTTTCTCGTTCTTTTCTTTGCCGCTTGTGTCCTCGAATAAGTCTTGTTGTATGTTTTTATCGGGTATTAAGCCGTCTAGGGCTATTAAAACTTTCCTGTAGTTGTAACCTTTTCGGTATATTTGACGCAGTAATTCAACTGCGGTGTGCGATATATCGGGTAAAAAAGATGTCGGCACCTTTAGCGCGGCAGTTGCGCTATTGCTGTATTGTACGCCTTCCCCATAAGGGCTTGTCATTAGGTATACGGTAACGTATCTGGCGGCTATTTTATCTGCACGTAAGCGTTTTACTGCCTCCTGCGCGTGTTCCGATAGAGGTGTTATTATTTCGTTCAGATGATGTACCGCACTGGAAAAACTACGTGAGACTATTATATTTTGATGGGCTTTATGTTCTGTTTTTGTAATGGCACTTATACCGTTTAATTCCTGCACCGTTCGAAACCCCATGATTGTCAAATGTTTTTTAGCTTTATCAAGAGGATAATTTTTTAAATCAAGGGCGGTATGTACGTTCTGGCTTGATAATAATTTTGCCTTGCTTCTGCCTATGCCCCAAATGTCGCAGGCAGGATAATTTTTAAGTATTTCATCTTGATCGAGTTTTGACCATTCGCATATACCGTCATAATTCTTTGCAAGTTTGTTACAAAGTTTTGCTAATGTTTTTGTCGGCGCAATGCCTACCGAAACAGGGATTCCGGTTTCTAATTTTACGGTGTTTCTAATGCCGCGCCCAATTTCCGAATAGTCCGCATTGTTCCAGTCCGGAAAATATAAAAAGCTCTCATCAATGGAGTACATTTCAACATCAATAGCGTAGCGATTGTAGATTACATTTACTCGTGCGCACATATCGGCGTATAATGTGTAGTTGCTTGAAAAAACGGCAACTTCGGCAGCATCAAGTTTCTGTTTGTTTTTGAAGTAAATATCCCCACGCTTAAATCCTTTATCCTTTGCTTCCTGTGTCAATGCAATGATGATACCGTCATTGTTGGTTAATACCACAATCGGCTTACCGCTAAGGTCAGGGCGAAAAAGACGCTCGCAAGAGGCATAAAAAGAATTGCCGTCAATGTGCATAATCATTTATGCCTGACCTCACTACCCCAAATATTTCTATACCATGGCTTGCCGGAATATCAGTTTGTCCGTTTGTGAAAAAAGTTTTGTTACCGTGGTTTCGCAATTCACGGCATAGGAAATTACCATCATTCATTATAACAACAAGACTGCCGTTTGTGGGTTTTACAGAACGGTCTATTACGAGGAGGGTTCCGTCAAAAATACCGTAGGCTGCCATATCGGACGAAATGGAACGCATAAGAAATGTTGCGGGCGGATTGCGAACTAGGATCGAATTAAAGTCGAAGTTTTTTGCCTCATAGCCTTGCGCAGGACTTGCAAAGCCGGTTGCTTTCGGGGGCGATGCGGAGGTATTCCCCGAATTTTGTGCAGCTAAAGACTGTGAGATTGGATGTATCGAGAGGGGCATACCCTCAATTTGAGTTTTTACCATTCTTGACAAATACCTGAATGAAAAATATACTTTGCAATATGCAAAGTGTCAATAAGGCAGACGCAAAAAATTTTAGAAAGGTGCTTGAGCGGTCTGGACTGTCAGCTCGGGAGTTCGGAGAGACTCTTGGGATTTCGGAAAGCTATGTATCGAATATTCTGCATGGTGCGCGGAGCCTTTCCCGTGAGGTTCTACGCGGGTTGGCGGAAAAATACGGTGTTAATCTGAACGATTTTATAATGGCAGGGGAAAGCGGTAAAACCGCCGAGACAGCCTATATTGAGTTATTCCGGCAGGAGGCGGCAGCCGGTCGCGGTGCGGAAATTGCTGAGTTTACGGAACGTGAAAAAATTGCAATACCGCAATCAGTTATTGCTCCTCATAGGGAAACTACTATCAAAGCGGTTGTGGTACGCGGCGATTCCATGACAGGGGCGCATATTTTTGAGGGGGATTATGTGCTTTTTAATACCGGCGATACCGAGGGTGAAAATATTTTTGTGTTATCGGTAGAAAACACACTTTTGGTAAAACGAGTTGTCTTTGATACGTTAAAGAAAACGCTCACCCTTTTAAGCGAAAATCCTGCATATCCTCCACGCATTATCGAAGGCGAGGATTTGGAAAGAGTGCAGATTTCGGGTAAGGTGATTGCGGTGATTCATCGGGTGGCAGGATAAGGTGATACTACTATAAAATCTTAAAAAAAGACCACTCCAGTAAATTATTTTCGCCAATAGAACTATCTGCAAGTCCAAGCCCCAACGCAACAAGTTCATCATCAGTGCAGATTATCTGCAATATATTTACTTTGAGAAAAACAAGCATTTCCAAAACTCCTATTCATCCGCAAGCATGATTTTTATAACCAGATCGCGGTTATCACAATCTATCAAACAGTATCGTAATTTAATCAATTCCGATTCACGTTCACCGGTTTTTAAAACAACGGAAAAGTCCTGGCTTGATTGTGGTGTCTTTTGTGATACAAATTGACATAGCACCGAAATCAGTTCATTCAGCCGCTTTTCCGTTGTCTGCCCCAGTTGTTCTAATTCCCTTGTGGGAATTATATATTGTTCGTAAAGTCGATTAGAAATAAGAAACGGCATAAAAAATGCTACCATGCAAAAAATGCCCTGTGGTCGCTTTGAAGGCGACAAGTAAAAGCCGCAGAGCTTACTCCGCGGCTTTTATTTGTTGTTTTTCACGATTGCTAATTATTTAAGATAGAAACTGCATCCTGCTAATTTCAGCAACGCACCTGCTGCCAAAACAATGCAGCCGCAAACCGCAATACCTTTTGCATACGGCTTCATGTCATTCCAAACCTGCCCAGCCAACTCGACAGCCGTTTCCGCTTTGACCTCTTTTTCAATTTCAGTGTTTTCCATAAAATACCTCTCTCCTACAAAATTTAGACAAGTTTTTACCTCATCTATCACACAACTGCGTGTATGATAATGCCAATATATCACTGCTAAGACGACGCCTGATGTCGCAGCGTGTAAAATATTTTGTGATATAACTTGCGGCGGTCTTTTTTGATTAGGCAAAAAATGCTATGATGAAAAGGTATACCGAAAGGGGGAATAATGAATAAACGCCGAATTAAAATGTTTGTGAGCCTCTATGAAAACCTTCTTGTTTTGCGGGAGACGTTTGTGGAGTATCTTACCGATATTCTTCCGAGAGATATGGGAACAAAGATATAAATTTGTTTTATAAAATCAAACTAATACGGAATGATGTTTCACACCCAAACGAAAGTAATTTACAGACAAATGATTTTAAACGATACATCGGCTACATTATTGAATTTTCAAGGATAATTGATGCCGAAAAAGACTATGTAAACCGGCTCAATAAATTAATAACAAAAAATAGTCCAAGTATCAAGAATGAAGAAAGCTCGAACGATAAACGGGCAAAAATACTTAACCTTATCGAAACAAAATTGGTTGAACCTGCGCTTGGATGTCCGAATTTAGATGAGAATATAAAAGAAAGTCTTGTTCGAACGCTTATCAGATTTGAGATTTCGGAAACGCTTGAGGATGTTAATAATTTTTTCAAAGGCGCTTTAGCATCATCGCGCGGCGAACAGGTTTATAAAGAGCTAAAAAACAATAACTTGCTTGCGCTTGAAGATTTACGCGCTGACTTTAATAGTATCTACTATTCGTGATGGCGTGAGTTTCATTCAATCTCTTTCCCGCAATGCGGGCAGATTTGCTTACATTTTTTTCCAGTATCTAGTTCTTTTATGAAACCGGAACTTATTATACCGGAAGGCAGCGCAATTAATCCTATTCCCAATATTCCGATAATTCCGCTTAATATTCTTCCGGCTGTTGTAATAGGAAAAACATCGGCATTTCCGGTAAATGTTCCAACAGCCCACCACATTCATTGGCAATTTGTTCTGATTTATCGGTTAGTTTACCGTCCTCAGACAAGATAGGTGTATCAAGCAATGTTTTTATTGCACCTGCGATAGAAGCAGAAGCCGCGACAATTTGCTTTTCTTCCGATGTGAATGTAGCATAATTTTCACCACTTTTTACAATAATAGCCTCCAATTGATGAATGAGTGGTGTGAAAACT